>CAZYEM010000097.1:0-13929 GCA_964646395.1 uncultured Bacteroides sp. | reverse complement strand
TTAAACATTAATGGAGAACCTCATTTACTTGCAATTACCAGAGATATAACTGAAAAGAAAAAAGTGGAACAAGCATTAGAAAACGCTGCGAAAGAATGGCAGGAAACATTCGATGCAACGGCTGATGCAATTTGTTTACTCGATACCAATCAGAAAATATTAAGGGTTAACAAAGCAATGCTTGCTACTTTTAATCTGAAAAAAGAAAATATTTTCAATAAGTATTGTTGGGAAATTGTTCATAAATCAAATCAACCTATTCACGGATGTGTAGTTATAAGATGTTTAAAATCTCATAAAAGAGAAAGCATGGAATTGGAAATCAATTCAAAGTTATTGTTTGTAACTGCTGATCCAATTTTAAACGAAAAAGAAGAAATCACAGGAATTGTCCATATCATTCGTGATATTACCGAACAAAAAAAAGTAGAAAAATCATTGATTGAAAGTGAAGAACGCTACAGAACAGTAGTCTCTTCGTCAAGTGAAGGTATAATTTTACAAGATAGTACCGGAAAAATCCTTACATGGAATAAAGCAGCTGAGAAAATTTTTGGAATCAGGACAGAAGATGTAATTGGAGAAACTTCTACAAGCAGAAATTACAATACATTTAAGGAAGATGGATCTGAATTAAAAGGGGAAGAACATCCATCAATGATAACCCTTAAGACTGGAAAACCATGTTATGATGTATTAATGAAAGTTATCAGAAATAATCAGGAATATTCATGGGTTAAAGTAAACACAAATCCCGTTTTTATTGAAAATGAAGGCTGTCCATCCTTTGTTGTAATTTCATTTTCAGATATTACAACACTAAAGGAAACACAAGAAAAACTTAAAATTACAGAGGAAAAAGTACGTAAAAAATTAGATGCAATATTAATGCCTGAAGGAGATATTGGACAGCTCGAATTAGCTGACATTATTAACACTAATGAAATTCAAGCTTTAATGAATGATTTCTATAACTTAACCCATATTGGAATTGGAATTATTGATTTAAAAGGAATTGTTCTTGTAGGAACCGGTTGGCAGGAAATATGCACAGATTATCATAGAATAAATAGTATAAGTTGCCAAAATTGTATCGAAAGCGATTTAATATTAACCCAAAATATTGATCCTGGAAGTTTTAAACTCTATAAATGCAAAAACAATATGTGGGATATTGCAACTCCTATCATGCTTGCAGGAAAACATATCGGTAATTTGTTTTTAGGTCAGTTCTTATTTGAAGACGAAAAACCAGACACTGTTCTATTTGAAGAACAAGCTCTTAAATTTGGATTTGATAAAAAATCTTACATTGAAGCATTGGAAAAGGTACCACGTTGGAATCATGAAACTATAAAAAACACTATGAGTTTTTATACACATTTTTCCAATATGATATCAAATCTAAGTTATAGTAATATAAAATTGGCTCAAACTATTGCTGAAAATGAACGCACAAATATTAAATTACAGGAACGTGAAGAAATATTTTCAACAATTGTTAATCAAGCAAATGATGCAATCGCTTTGATAAATCCTTATACAGCTGGTTTTGTTGAATTTAATAATATGGCTCATGAAATGTATGGATTTACACGTGATGAATTTTCAAAACTAACATTAGCTGATATTGAAGCTAATATGGACAAAAAAACGGTGTTTGAAAATTTATTGAATTTAATTGAAACCGGTGGAAATGAATTTATAACCAGACATAAACATAAAGATGGGCATATCAAAGATATAAGAGTAAGCTCAAAATTAGTAAGTATTAAAGGGAATAACTATATAACTGGAATATGGAGCGATATTACAGAAAGTAAAAAAAGAGAATCCTTATTAAAAGATAAGGATTTGATATTTGAATCATTATTAAACAATAGTCCAATATATGTTTTTTTTAAAGATCATAATATAAAAGCAGTACATTTAAGTAAAAATTTCGAGCAAATGCTAGGAATGCCAATATCTGAAGCAATAGGAAAAGATATGAACGAACTTTTCCCTTCCGATTTGGCATTGAATATGATAGCAGATGATAAAAAAATAATTCACGAAGGAAAACTTGTTCAGGCTGAGGAAGAATTGAATGGTCGTTTTTATACAACAATAAAATTTCCAATTTATAGAGAGAATTCTTCGCCCATGCTTGCTGGTTTTACAATTGATATTACAGAGCAAAAGAAGGCAGAATTTGAAATAAAAGATTTGAATCAGAACCTTGAAAAACGAGTTGAAGAAAGAACTTCAGAACTTACTGCTGCCAATAAAGAACTTGAGGCATTTGCTTATACAGTTTCTCACGATTTAAGAGCTCCACTAAGAGCAATTGATGGTTTTACTAAAATATTAACAGAAGATTATACTACAAATCTGGATGATAAAGGAAAAAGATTATGTAAAACAATAAGTGAAAACGCATTAAAAATGGGTCAACTTATTGATGATTTACTTTCATTTTCCAGGATAGGAAGAAATGAGCTTAATTATTCAACCTTCAATATGAAAAATACCATTCTTTCTGTTTGTCAAAATATTTTCACTGACGAATTACTCGAAAGATTTCAATTGATAATTGGGGAAATGCCAACAGTTAATGGCGATAGAAATATGTATAATCAGGTATGGGTGAATTTGATTTCCAATGCTTTTAAATTTTCATTTAATGTTGAAAAACCTATAATTGAAATAAAATGTGAAGAAAAACCTGATGAATTTATTTTTTCAATTAAAGATAATGGTGCAGGATTTGACATGAAATATTCAGAAAAGCTATTTGGAGTATTCGAACGGTTACATTCAACTAAGGAATACGAAGGAACCGGCGTAGGACTCGCTATTGTTCAAAGGGTTATTAACAGACATGGTGGGAAAATATGGGCAGTATCGGAAGTAAACAAAGGTGCTGAGTTTTATTTTACAGTAAAAAAATGAAAAAAATAAAATCATTTACATTAAAATTGCATTTATTGCGGTATTTTTCTTTAAAAAAACTCATATTTGGATTTTTTTTAATTTTACTTCAATTAATTTATTTTAATTCAATTGGCAAACAATTATATACTGAAATTGTAATAGTATCTGATGACAATTATCCTCCATACATATTTAGGGATGAAAAAGGTTTACTTCAAGGTATTATTGTTGACCAATGGAATTTATGGCAAGAAAAAACCGGAATCAAGGTAAAATTAATTGCAATGGATTGGATAAAAGCTCAGCATTATTTTGATGAAGGCAGAGCAGATGTATTAGAAACGGCATTTTATACAAAACAAAGAGCAGAAAAATGGATTTTTACTAAGCCTTACACTGAATTTGAAGTTCCTGTTTTTATAAGTAAAACATTAGGTGGAATTAAAGACATTAAATCATTACAAGGCTTTACAATAGGGGTGAAAAATGGGGATGCTTGTATCGAAATATTAAAAAAATCAGGTATCACCTCATTAATAGAATATCCAAGTTATGATTCTATTATTATTGCAGCTTCAAAAGGAAAAATAAAAGTTTTTTGCATTGACAAACCACCCGCATTATATTATCTCTATAAATACAACCTTGAAGAAGAGTTTAAATTCTCATTTACATTGTATTCAGGAGAGTTTCATAGGGCAGTACAAAAAAAGAATGTTGAATTACTTGAAATAGTTGAAAATGGATTTAATCAAATTTCAAAAAAGGAATTTGAAATTATTGAACAGAAATGGTTGGGAAAAACCATTATGTATGGTAAAACAATACGTTATCTTATAATATCAGCATCTATTCTGGTTTTAATTTCACTAATTCTATTATTTTTTAATATTTTCCTTCGAATTAGAGTAAAAACAAAAACCTTAGAACTTAAAAATGCATTGGAAGAAATATCTTATAAAGAAGAAAAGTTCAGGACAATTTTCAATTCGGTAAACGATACAATTTTAATACATAATTTATTTACAGGGAAAATAATTGAACATAATTCTGCAGCTGAAAAAATGTTTGGCTTTTATAATAATGAATTTAAAAACCTTAAAATTCAAGATATTAGCTTAGGAATACATCCTTTTAATCAAAATAATGCGATGGAATTTATTTCAAAAGCGTTAAAAGAAGGACCTCAGGTATTTGAATGGCAATCAAAAAATAAAAAAGGAGACATTTTCTGGACTGAAATAAGTATGAGTTATAATGCTACAATTTTTAAAGATGCTATTATTGTAGTATTGCGCGATATAAATGAAAGGAAAAAAGCAGAAGCGGAAATTAAGGAGTTTTATAAAGTTCTCGAAAATAAAGTAGAAGAACGTACAAATCAGCTTAGTGCTGCCAATAAAGAATTGGAAGCCTTTGCATATACAGTTTCCCATGATTTGAGAACTCCTTTAAGAGCTATTGATGGCTATACAAGAATTTTAGTGGAAGATCATTTTGAACATCTTTCCGAAGAAGGTATTAAAGTTTGTAATGTTATTGTTAGAAATACAAAAAAAATGGGTCAGCTTATTGATGATTTATTATCGTTTTCTAAAATCAGCCGCTTTGAAATGAGTAAAATATCTTTTGATATGCAATTGATTGTTGATTCCGTTTGTAAGGAAATCATCAATGAAGAACTAAATGATAAAATAAAAATAGTTATTGAAACATTGCCGCATGTAACTGGAGACAAATCTTTATTAAAACAAGTTTGGACTAACCTTATATCCAATGCTATAAAATTTTCTTCAAAAAAAGAGAAACCTCAAATTCATATTAGCTGTAAAGAAACAAATATTGAATTCATATTTTCTATTGAGGATAATGGTGCCGGATTTGATATGAAATATGCAGATAAATTATTCGGCGTTTTTCATAGATTGCATACATCACAGGAATATGAAGGAACTGGTGTTGGATTAGCTATAGTTCAGAGAATTATTCAACGACATGGTGGAAGAATATGGGTAGAAGCTGAAATTGATAAAGGTGCTACTTTTTATTTTACTTTAAATAAACAAAATCCTGAAAATATATGAAAAACATTGATTATCTATTAATTGAAGATAATCCTAACGATGCAGAACTTATTGTAAGAGGATTAAAAAAAATAATTAATACCGAGAATCTTTTAATTTTAGAGGATGGTGAAAAAGCAATTAATTATCTTTTTAACAATGAAAATGTTTCAGTAGAAAATTGCAAATTAAAAGTAATTTTTTTAGACTTAAAACTACCTAAAATCAGTGGTTTAGAAGTTCTAAAAGAAATAAAATCAAATATCAAATTCCAAAAAATTCCGGTTGTTGTATTAACCTCATCTAAAGAAGATTATGACATAAAAACCGCATATAATTTAGGAGCTAATAGTTATATTGTCAAACCTATGGATTATGAAAGTTTTATTTCAACCATTGCATCAATAGGTAAATATTGGATATTAATGAACGAGACATTATCTTAATAAAATATTATTCAAACAAACATTTTTCCTATTTTTCCTATTTTATTATAATAATTGAAAATATTAAAACAATTGGTTATTATTTTCATAATAAGGTTTTTATTCATTAATTTTTAGTAATTCAACTTAAATAATTGAAAGTTTAATGATTAAGAAATCTAATTATCTACTTATATTAAAAAATATGTTTTAAATTTTCAGTTTTAATAAATCATAATTAATAATAAAACTTTAATTAAAACGTTTCGTAATTCAGTAAAAAACTTTAATTTTGCACAATGATTAAGAAATTGTTATATCTACTTGCAATAGTTACGCTTGTACAACTCAGTTCATGCAGCAAATATCAACGCTTGCTAAAAAGTACAGATCAGGCTAAGAAGCTCGAAATGGCTATTAAATATTATGAAAAACAAGACTATTACAGAGCATTACAACTTTTCGATGATGTAATAATTGTATATAGGGGAAAAGAACAAGCTGAAAAAATACAATATTATTATGCTTATTGCTATTATGGACAAGCAGACTATATAATTGCAAGTTATCATTTTAAGAATTTTGCAAAGATATATCCTAACAGTAAATATGCTGAAGAGTGTCTTTATATGAGTGCATATTGCAAATACCTTGATTCACCATCATTTACATTGGATCAGACCAGTACACATGAAGCTTTAAAAGAACTTCAGCTTTTTATTAATTTTTATCCCAAAAGTGAAAGAGTTGCTGAGGCAAATAAATTAATTGATGATTTAAGATTGAAATTAACAAATAAAGCATTTGAAATAGCCAGATTATATTACAAAACAGAATCTTACAATGCTGCAAAAATTGCTTTTTCAAATATATTAAAAGATTTTCCTGAAACATCTCAAAGAGAAGAAATTATGTATTATATTGTGAAATCTGATTATAATTATGCGAAACGAAGTATCGATTCTAAAAAACAAGAACGATACAAATCTGTTATAGAAGCATATAATAATTTGATTTCAACCTATCCTCAAACAAAATTTAAAAAAGAAGCTGAAGATTATTATAAATTAGCTTTATCAAATATCGAAAACAAATAAATCATTAATAATTGCTATGGATTATAAAAAATTAAAAACAGAAACAACCGCAGTTACACGTAATACATCGGATTTCTACAAACAAACCAATAATGTTTACGAAACACTTGCCGTTCTTTCTAAACGTGCTAATCAAATAGCCACTGAATTAAAAGAAGAATTACATTCTAAAATTCAGGAATTTGCAACACCAAGTGATAATCTTGAAGAAATTTTTGAAAACAGGGAACAAATTGAAGTAGCTAAATATTATGAACATTTACCAAAACCAACTTTAATAGCTATCAATGAATTTCTTAGCTTAAAAATTCATCACAGGAATCCTATTAAGGAAGCTTCCGATTCAAAATTTTAAAACACATTTACTATTCAAGGTATAAGCTATTTTTAATTAATAGTTTATACCTTTGTTTTTTAATATACCTTTAAAATGCTAAACGGAAAAAAAATATTATTAGGGATAAGTGGCGGTATTGCTGCTTATAAAACATTATTTTTAATACGTTTATTGATTAAGAAAGGTGCTGATGTAAAAGTTATTGTAACAAAAAATGCACTTCAGTTTGTTACAAAAGTTTCTTTGGAAACCATTTCTAAAAATAAGATTTACGAAGATACTTTTTCCGAAATTAACGATTATTCGACAGAACACATTGCACTTACCGATTGGGCTGACATTATGATTGTTGCTCCTGCCACAGCAAATATTATTGGCAAATTTGCCAATGGCATTGCTGATGATCCGCTTTCTACTCTTTTTATGGCATTTAACAAGCCTGTTTTTATAGCACCTTCAATGAATTGCAAAATGTATGAAAATTTTGCTGTACAAAAAAATATTGATTTTCTTCAAGAAAATGGAGTAATTATTATAGATGCAACCTTAGGTGATTTGGCTTGTGGATATGAAGGAAAAGGAAGAATGGAAGAACCGGAAAACATTCTTACCTTTATTGAAAATGATTTTAAAAATAAATCCTTATTAAAAGGGAAAAAAATTCTTATTACTGCCGGTCCAACTTATGAAGCTATAGATCCTGTTCGTTTTATTGGAAACCACTCCTCAGGAAAAATGGGATTTGCTTTAGCGGAACATTTTGCTGATTTAGGTGCTTTGGTCAGATTGGTTACTGGTCCTGTTTCATTAAAAACAGAAAATAAAGGAATTAATAGATATGATGTAGTAACTGCAGCTGAAATGTATAGATTATGTATTTCTTTATTTAAAACTTCGGATATTATAATTATGGCTGCAGCTGTTGCTGATTTTACAATTGAAAAGCCTAACGAAAATAAAATAAAGAAAAATAAGAAACTTACCTCTTTAAAACTAACGCCTACCAAAGATATTTTAAAAGAACTTGGAACACAAAAAACATCAAATCAAACACTTGTTGGATTTGCATTAGAAACAAACGATGAAAATGATAATGCAATAACAAAACTGAAAAATAAAAACCTTGATTTTATCGTTTTAAATTCATTAAATGACAAAGGTGCAGGTTTCGGACATGAAACCAACAAAATATCTATTTTCGATAAAGAAGGAAATATGAAAAAATTTGACTTAAAATCGAAAAAAGAAGTTGCAGCTGATATAGCTGATTACATTTTAAATAAATGAAATATGAAAAAAACAATAATCTATATATTTTTATTCCTACTCCCTTTTCTTTCAATAAGTCAAGAATTTAATTGCAATATTCAGGTTATAGCACCTCAGGTTCAAGGCACAGACAGAACGGTTTATGATAATTTAAGAAATGCCTTATATGAATTCGTTAACACCAAATCATGGACAAATTATGCTTACAAACAGGAAGAAAGAATAGAATGCAGCATATTAATTACAATAAATGAAAGATTGGGACTTGATGAGTTTAAAGGAACCATGAATTTACAGTTACGTCGCCCAGTTTACCGAACCTCATACAATACTGTTTTATTAAATTTTATTGACAAAGATATTCAATTCAAATATCTTGATTTACAAACACTTGAGTTTAACGATAATGCTTATACTTCAAATCTAACATCAATTATTGCTTATTATTGCTATGTATTTTTAGGTTATGATTTCGATTCATTTTCACCAAACGGAGGAACTCCTTATTTTGAAAAAGCTCAGAATATTGTAAATATGGCTCAGAACATACCAGAGAAAGGATGGAAATCATTTGAAAGTCAAAAAAACAGATATTGGATAGTAGAAAATTTATTGAATAGTGCTTATATTTCTGTTCGTCAGGCTAGTTATAAATATCATCGTTTAGGTCTTGATGCCATGTATGATAATATTGAAACAGGGAGAACAGCAATTTATGAAAGTATCGAATTAATAAAAAAAGCATATAGGGAAAAGCCTGGCTTATTTAGTTCCCAACTATTTATGGATGCTAAATCTGATGAAATTGTAAACATTTTTTCAAAAGCATCACCGCAGGATAAAGCAAGAATTATTTCTGGATTAATAGAGATTGATCCGGCTAATGCGAGCAAATATCAAGGAATAATGAATAAGAATTAACAACCTTATTCAAACTCTAACGATTATTAATACTCAGGACAAATTAGATTCGTTTGTGTTTTTTTATAACTTTGTAAAGTTAAATCTATATTCAATAAAATATGCTTTCACACTTATATATTGAAAATTACGCATTAATAGAAAAACTTGAAATTGATTTTACAAGTGGTTTTTCTGTAATTACTGGCGAAACCGGAGCTGGAAAATCTATAATAATTGGTGCCATTTCTCTAATTTTAGGTCAAAGGGCTGATATATCCATACTTTTTAATAAAACAAAAAAATGTGTTATCGAAGGTAGTTTTGATATTTCCCAACTTGAATTAAAAGAATTTTTCAATAACAACGAATTAGATGAAGAGAATCCTTGTATTCTAAGAAGAGAAATATCAACTAACGGTAAATCAAGAGCTTTTATAAATGATACACCTGTTAATCTTGGGCAATTAAAAGAAATAGGCGAAAAATTGGTTGACATCCATTCTCAACATATTACGCTTACACTTAACAATTCCGACTTTCAGATGTCAGTAACTGATACAATAGCAGGAAATCAGGAATTATTAAAAAAATACAATTTTGAATTTATTAATTATCAAAAACATAAGCAAGAACTTAATCATCTTAAGGAAAAGGAAAAAGAAGCAAACATACAAAAGGATTATTTACAATTTATCTATGATGAATTAGAAAAAGCTAACTTTCAGAAAGATGAACAAGAAAAGGTTAGCAATGAATTAGAACTACAAAACAATGCTGAAGAAATTAAAACAGGCTTGTTCAAATCCATTTCCATACTTTCCCAATCAGAAATAAATGCAATCTCTCTTTTAAATGAAGCTGGCAGTCAATTTAATAAACTTAAAGAATTTCATCCAAAAATTAAAGAAATAAACATCAGAATACAAAGCTGTATCATTGAACTGAAAGATATTATTACAGAAACAGAAGCCATTGAAGAAAGTATTCATTTTGATAATGAAAGAATAGATTTTCTAACCCAACGACTTGATTTAATCAATCGTATTGAGAAAAAACACAGCGTTAATACAATAAATGAACTACTTGAAATTAAAGATAAAATTTCAGATGAACTTTTACAGATTTCATCTTATGAAGAAAAAATATTATCACTGGAGGAAGAAGTAAATAAACAATATATAAAAATTTCAGAATTAGCAAGCTCAATATCAAATCAAAGGGAAAAAATAATTCCAGAAATTGAAAACAAAGTTAAGATTATACTTAACGAACTGGGAATGAGTACTGCGGAGTTAAAAATTAGGCTTACAATAAATCAACAACCTAATTTAAAAGGATGTAATTCTATAGAATTTTTGTTCAATGCAAATAAAGGAGGAGAGCTTCGCGAACTTTCAAAAGTTATTTCCGGAGGAGAATTATCCAGATTGATGTTGGCAATCAAATCAATCATTAGTAAACAAAATATACTTCCAACTGTTATTTTTGATGAAATAGACAATGGAGTATCTGGAGATATTGCAGCAAAAGTTGGCACAATAATGCGTAAAATGGCTTCAAACAGACAATTGATAGCTATAACTCACCTTCCACAAATTGCAGCAAAAGCAGAGGATCATTATTTTGTTTCAAAAAAATCGAACGAAGAATTTACTCGTTCAATTATTAAAAAACTGTCAAAAGAGGAAAAAATTGAAGAAATAGCTAAAATGCTTAGTAATGAAAAAGTTACTGCTTCTGCTTTGGAAAATGCGAGGCAATTGATGAATTAAAATAATCTGTTCTTTATCAAATATTTTTATATGTATAACTTACTAAAAGGGAAAAAAGGAATAATTTTTGGAGCATTAAACAATAAATCCATAGCATGGAAAACAGCAGAAAAAGCTTTTGATGAAGGTGCTCAGTTTGTTTTAACCAATACTCCGGTATCTATAAGATTAGGAGAAATTGACGAATTAGCAAAAAAATGCAATACAGTTGTTATTCCAGCAGATGCAACCAGCGTAAAAGATATTGAGATTTTATTTGAAAAAACTATGGAAATATTTGGTGGAAGGATTGATTTTGTATTGCATTCTATCGGTATGTCACCAAATGTACGTAAAAAAAGAAGCTATGATGATCTTGATTATGAATATTTTCAGAAAACATTAGATATTTCAGCCATTTCATTTCATAAAGTAATGCAGGTTGCAAAAAAAATGGATGCAATTAATGAATGGGGTTCCGTAGTAGCATTATCATATATTGCTGCTCAACGTACACTTTTTGAATATAATGATATGGCAGATGCTAAAGCTGCTTTAGAATCTATAGCACGTAGTTTTGGATATATCTATGGCAGGGAAAAGAAAGTGAGAGTAAATACAATTTCGCAATCCCCTACCCTAACAACTGCAGGAAGTGGTGTAAAAGGTATTGATGGATTAATGGATTTTACTGAAAGAATGTCACCACTTGGCAATGCTTCAGCAGATGAATGTGCAGATTTTTGTATAACTCTGTTCTCAGATCTTACTAAAAAAGTTACCATGCAAAACCTATACCATGATGGAGGTTTTTCAAGCATGGGTATGAGCCAGCAAGCTATGTTACAGTATAATAAAAGTTTTGAGGAATGTGATTGCGATCATATTTTATAAATTATACACTTTCTATTAATAACAAGAGAAATTGAATTTTTTTTCTGAATTTTAAATACTATTTTTGAATTTTATTTAACAAGTTTACTAATTCATATACTTTGAATGGTTTACTTAAATAAGTATTCATTCCTATTTTTAAATAATGCTCAATATCTTCTTTTAAAACATTAGCAGTCATTGCTGTAATGAAAATTGGTTTTCTATTTTCATTCTCTTCAATAATTCTTATTATTTGAGTAGCTTCAATACCATTCATTTCAGGCATTTGTACATCCATTAAGATAATATCATAATTTTTTAACTTAAACATATCAACAGCAATCTTACCATTTTGAGCAACATCAACTTTATGACCCATTTTTTTAAGATTAGCAGTTACAATTTTCTGATTTATAATATTATCTTCAGCAACTAAAATTTCTAATTTATGTTCCATTTTTTTAATTATTGGTTGATGTTTAGAATTTAGATAAATATCATTTGTACATATTTTCACTTTTATTGTAAACCAAAAAGAAGAACCCTTTCCTAATATACTTTCAACTCCAATATCTCCTCCCATCTGCTCTGCCAATCTTTTAGAAATTGCTAAACCTAGTCCTGTGCCTCCATATTTTCTTGTTATATGACTATTTGCCTGCGAAAACTCTTTAAACAACTTATCCATTCCATCCTTAGAAATACCTATTCCTGTATCAATTACATAAATTCTTAAAGTAATGTAATCATCAATTTCATTTAGCTTTTCAATTTTAATACAAACACTACCGTTTTCTGTAAATTTTAATGCATTATTGGTTAAATTTAATACTATCTGATTTATTCTTACAGGATCTCCAATGATAAATCTTGGTACATCAGATTCAATTTCACGCTTTAATGCAATGTTATTATCGGTAGTTTTAAAACTTAACAACTTTATTATATCATCAATTCCTTTATACAAATCCAATGGAATATTTTCCAATTCTATTTGACCTGACTCTATCTTTGAAAAATCAAGAATATCATTTACAATAGCTAACAGATTATTGGCTGAAAAATCAATAATGCTTAAACTATCTTTTTGTTCTACTGTTAATTCTGATTGTTTTAAGATATTGATCATTCCAATAATACCATTCATTGGGGTTCTTATTTCATGGCTCATTGTTGCAAGGAAGCTACTTTTTGCCTGAGATGCAGCATTTGCTTTTATCGCTAAATCTTCGAGCTGTGTATATGATTTCTTTAATTCTTCTTCCACACTTTTTCGTTCATTAATTTCATCTGTAAGTTCCAACATACGTTCATTAATTTTATTTTCCAGATGCTTTGAACTTTTACGTTGTAAATAATAAACTGAAAAAAACATCGGAAATGCTAAAAATATGAAGAAAAAACCTTTAATAATTGTAGTTTTAGTCCTTGAATAAATAGTATCATTAACTTTAGAATAATCATAATCTGCACATAGTAAAACTACTTCTTCATTTATTCCTTTATATGGAACAAAAACAGATCTGAATTTACCCCATTTATCAGTAGTAGTTTCATAAACTGGATATTCATTTTCAAAAGCGTTAATCATAATTTCTGATGCTTCATCATAATAAGTCCAGTACTTTACATAATTATTCTTTTTAATTTCATCAAGATTTGTACTACATGATGTAAAATAGATTTTACCATCTTTTTTAACCATCGTATATATAAATGTAATATCAAATGAATTAGCAAATTGAGTTAAAATTTTAATATTTTTCCAATCCTGAGAACTGCTAAGAAGTCCTGATTTATGTGAAATTTCAAAAAAAGAAGCCGGTAAAATATTCCTGATATTTGTAGCAACAGAAAACAATTGTTTATCAACTGCTTTCAGCAAATTATCCTTGTCATTTTGATAATTCCAATAGGAGAATATCAATATACCAACAAAATATATTGCTAATGAAAAAATTGAGAATTTAAGTCTCTTTTTTTTATATTTACTTGATTTTATATTCATTAAAAGAATACGATAATTTTAATAAATTAATTGAATTGCAATATCTATTCTATTAATAATCCCAAAAATAAAATATATAGAAGTAAAATTGAAAATTACTTTTGAAATAAACCTATTTTTCTGAAATATTACATCTTTGGAAAAATGAACTTAAATATACATTTTGAATAGAATGATAATATTTGTACGAAAGTAATAAAAAAAAATGAAACTTTATAAAGAAAAGAAAAAAAAATGGGTAAGCCCCTTATATCGCACCGCTCAACCACATATCCTTGCTTACT
>CAZYEM010000096.1:0-13957 GCA_964646395.1 uncultured Bacteroides sp. | reverse complement strand
GAGTGGAGAGGTTGAGTAGCACAGTGGTAGTTGCACTTTCCTGTTAAGAAAGATGTCGTTGGTTCGATCCCAACCTTGACCGAATCTCTATTTTTAAAAAAGTGTTATCTTTTTTAATAATTTATTCAAATACTTTCAGTAATTCTTCTTTATTAATTGTGTCATATGTATATTGATATGCATCTAGCCACATTTTATTTTTATTATTTTCAGATTTGAACCATAATGTCCTTTTTGGCATAGTCTCATCTTTTTTAGAAAGATACCCTTTATTATATAAGATTTGTTCTGGAATAATCCAAAATCGATTATCAATAGAAGAATGTAACCAATAATATTCATTCTCACCTAGACGATAACATCGTTGACATCGTTTTCCATTCTTTGTTCCATTACTTGATATAAGTCCACATTGTAATGTTTTTTTTGATTCAGTATATCCTAATACTTTTTCTTGAACTTTCTTTCCATTTATTATTACATCTACACACGTGTTTTGGATACTTGGATATTCATATTGTAGGAAAGGTAAATAAACTTCTCTCTTACGAACATATACTTGTTCTCTTTGTTGTAATCGAGTAATTGGTTGAAGAATTTTATCAAGATACAAACATATAATTTCAGAACGAAATCTATCAATTATATCAAATACTGTATTTGGAGTTACCAAATATTTATTATATTTTGATGTAATTGATATATTTAATTTACATGATATAGAAAGCTGATTACAAGGAATAATCCATAATTTCTTTTCAGAAATACATACACATATAATCAACATATTTCTATAATCATTATGATTTAGTCCAAATGAATACATTCTATGAGAATTCTTTATTGTTGATTTAACTTGAACAGGTATCCATTTGTCTTCTGATTTTTTCCGAATGGCAAGATCTGCTAAACATCCTTCTTTTGTTCGTATAATTTCATATAAGGGTGCTAAATATTCTTCAATAATTGTAATACCATCAGATTCAATCTCATTTGTATTATTTACATGTTTTCTTAATTCTATACTATTCTTTTTGGTACATAATTTACATATTATTCCAGTCTTTCGAAGATTAAAATTAGTAAAGACTACAGATGATTCATGTGAACAAATTCCAATAAATCGAACACGAACAAAATGATAAGACTGTTTTAGCACAGCTTTTCGTAATTCTTCAAATTCCTCAAATATTGTAATAAGAGTACAGTTATTTTCACTAAAACATAATTTTACCTTATTATAGTTATCCATTTTAAATTATAATTCTTCTAATTATACATATTCAATTTTATATCATATCATTCACAATTATTCCAATGTATCTAGAACCTAAATAAATGAAATAATGACTATGTATATTGCGAATACATCATGAAAATTCTATATGGACTCCCTGAAAATCAATTGGATATTACTAATAAAATCTTGAGCCATTTTGTACGTGAGAACATTGCAATGATCCCAAAAGGTGATGATGATCGTGCCTATCTATTTACCGATCCTCTTCCTCGTGTTCTCAAAGTCATCACCATCATCACAGACGATGGCATAGAAACCATTGTTGATCATACCCGTCAAGCGTACATGGATCTATCAACCCAACAGATCTACATGGATGATATTCCCTCCTCTATCAAAGAGATTTATCCATATGATCTTGATGAGGCAAGTCATGCGGCGATTGAGAAGAAGCTAAAAGAGGTTCACAAGGGATTGAAGCTCGTTCATGGAAACATGACACAGGAATTTCCAGAGCAGGGTATGGCAATGCGATTTCTAACAGGAAAGGAGAAAGTGCTAGAAATTGGAGCTAATGTCGGTCGTAATTCATTGATGATTCAGTCGATTCTGTCCAATCCCGACTTTGTCACACTAGAATCAGATGATGGAATCGCCTCACAACTCCAAGAAAATCGTGATGCCAATGATATGTATTTCCACATTGAAGCCTCCGCTTTGTCAAAGCGCAAGTTGATTCAGTGTGGATGGGATACTGTTGTGAGTGACAAGGTTCTTCCTGGATATCATGCTGTTCAGACCATTACATTGGAGGAACTACAAAATAAGTACAAGATCGCATTTGATACCCTCATTCTCGATTGCGAGGGTGCATTCTACTATATTTTGACGGATATGCCAGATATTCTAGATAACATCAATCTAGTGATCATGGAAAATGATTATTATAAGGAAGCTCATAAGAAGTTCATTGATGATATGTTGACGATACATGGTTTGAAGCGCGTCTATGTTCAGTGTGGCGGATGGGAATGTCGTTATTACAATAAATTTCCAGATACCTATATGAATTTCTTTGAAGTATGGCAAAAATAAATCGTTCACCAATCAATAAAAATAATATATTATTTATATTGATTTTAAGAGGAATAATACACACACTTTAATCCATGCTCTTTCATACACTTTTCTAAATGGGGACGGCACGTATCACACGGTTCAGAATTCATAAGTTCTCCTGTTCCCCTTGAAATTCGTATCACAATCATAATAGCTCCATCTAATTTCGTATGGTCTCCCGCTTTTTTAAGAACCGCACGCTCCGCATGAATGGTTCGATTCGTATATCCACATCCTCTCGTCCGTGAACCAATCGCATTACATGCTACCTCTAATACCTTTCCACGCTTCATTAAAATTGCAAAATGAATACTTCGTATCGTTGTTTTTCCCCACGATGCTTCCACATGAATCGATTGTCTAAGCAGAGAGAGAACCGTCTTCTTTGAGACTCGCATTAATACATACAGTTACCATTCTATTTATATCATGTATCTATTCAATTTTTGTGTTCATTGTTTTCCACATGATCCACTTGAATTTCTACCTGTTCAAATAGTGGATTGGGTACGATAATTGTATTATGTGTATCGCCTAATAGAAATTCAGTTGTGGATTGTGGTGAAGTCGGTGCTAGTACAGGCGATTTCTTCGTACTCCATTTCTCAAATGAATCGGTAGAATGCTTTCTCGTATAAAACCTCTTTTCAAACGGAAGATCTCTCGTTACTGATTCAGGTGAACCTGATGGGACTATTCTCTTCTTTTCCAATTCAATTTCCTCTTGTATCTTCTTCTGACGATTTTCCATCATTTTATCAAAATCTTCTTTCGATTTCTGCAATTCGATCTTTTCCTCTTCCATTTCTTTCATCATTCTAGTCTTCTGCTCTTGCAACGCTTCTTGTATCCGTGTCTCTACTTGTTCCTTAATACGCGATTGTATCTGTGGCGCTAATAATTCATTTAGAGTATTCTTCTTATGTTTTAATAATAACGCCGCATCTACCGCCACTTGCTTCAAGCGCTCTTCTGAACTCTCAAATACGCGAGTATGTTCTAGCGCTCCACAAATATCTGGCTTCTTTAATTCTTTGATATGTCCAAATTCTAATTCAAACATTTGAATGCATTCAGTTGGAATGGGCGGCGACTGCTCAATCAATCGATCCAAATCCGCACGACAAATCTTTAAAAAATCAAGCGAATCAATCCGCTCATTCGGATGAAGCGCAATTTCTACCGCAATCAGACGTTGAAATTTACCCCACGCAATCGATGCTACACGATTCGATTCCTCCAACTGCGCATACCGTAAATAGTTTCCAATCGTTGTCAATAAACCAGCGGTTAATGAAATACCACCAATGATAAAACTCGCTAGCTGTTTTGATGAATCCGTACTAAAAATAGATTGAACTCCAAAACTAGCTGTTCCACCCAATGTTGATAAAATGATGACTGGTAAATTAATCCAAATGGTTTTACTATGAAAATGCTTCTCGGAACGGTCATGAAGCCATCGATAACAGAGGGCAATGTCACTCCATTCTGCCATCAAACGCTCCTGTTCCTTCGTCCATCCATTTAGAAATCGTTTCGGCTTTCCTTCTTCTGGTACGGCTGTGCCACTACGCACAGGCGAAGTAGAACGTGATCGAGGATGTTTTGGATCTGTGCCATTAATCACTTGTACCCCATTTTCTCCTGACATGTTTCCTATTGATTCATTGTATTTTTATTTCTTACTCCATTTCTTTTTTGCCAATCCCGCCTGATACAATACTTCCACCTCCTTCTCCGTTAACGTTGTACCATCCAACCCTTTCGGCAACGATACAAATTGCATTTTCTTGACCGATGTTTTAACAATATACGGTCCATATTGTCCATTACGAATCACATATTGCTTGAATTCTCTTACGATTCCTGAACTATTTTTCGCATTTACTTTTGCCTCTAATCGCTCCACTGTTTTCTCTAGTTCCTCTTCCACAAAGGGAACAGATACATCACCACATTGTACGTACGTTCCAAATTTTCCCGATTTCTTTTGAATCGGCTGATCGTTCCATTTTCCCATTTCATTTCCCCTTTTCTTTTCCTCTTCCTCTTTTTGAAACGAACGCGCCATTTCTTCCGTCATTTCCTCAAACGAAATGTTCGCTGGCCACCCAATGAATATCGTATCCTCTTTTTGTAATCCTTCGATCAAGAGAAGAGGACCCTTCTTGGATTGAACCGCCTTTAATCCATTTGTAAATTCGCGCACTTTTGCATTCGGACGGTCTTTTTGTTTCTCTTGTAATAACGTATGATATCGTTCTTGATACGACTGCCAGATATCACGCAAGATTTGTTTCCATGGCTCTGTTCCTTCCGCAATACGATCCAATCGCTTCTCCATATGCGATGTCACATCGTACTCAAATAAATCCGTAAAATGCTGAAGCAGAAAGGTAAGCACGGATCGACCCAGATCTGTTGGTACCAACTTGTTCTTTTCCGCCCCCACTTTTTTCTTTGTCTCCTTTTCTATAATAGGCCACCGATTCACCGTCAATATATATTCCATGACGGATACTTCTCTCGCTGGAATATCCTTAATCTCTACATAATTCTTATCCTGAATCGCCGACATTAATGAGGCAAACGTAGAAGGACGCCCAATCCCATACTTCTCCAACTCTCTCACCAATGTCGCTTCTGTATATCGCCCTTGTGCCTTCGTTTCTTTTGACTCCGCATTCATTGTATCCCATCGTATGACATCTCCTACTTGTAGGGCAACTGCTTTCTCCCATGTAGTATCCTGTGTACTATCCTGTGTGATTTCATCTGACTCCTCCAATTCCATCACTTTCCCAACCCGTTTCCACCCCTCAAAGACTATCCGTTTCCACTGACTCCTCCAAGTAAAATCAGTGTCGTCATTGATCTGTGTTTTCACCCGATAATATTCTCCATGTGCCGCTGCCATCACCGATTGAATCGATCGCTGCCAAATCAAATGGTACACTTTCTTTTCATAAACGGAAACATCTAATAAGTGAGTCACCTCCATATGCGTAGGACGAATCGCTTCATGTGCCTCTTGTGCCTTTGCTACTTCTGCTTCTTCCTTTACTTTTGCTACTTTCGGTTTTTTCTTGACAGATTCTTTTTCTCCCACAAACTCCTCTCCATAATTTTCTTTTACCCACTCTTTCGCATCCTTCTTCGCATCTTCCGAAAGGACCGCATGATCTGTTCGCATATACGTAATATGTCCCATTTCATACAATCGTTGCGCCGCAGACATCGTCTGTTTTGGATTCATGGAAAACATGGCTGACGCCTGTTGTTGAAGTGTACTTGTAATAAGAGGAAGTGGCGCGGACTCTGTCCATGGTACACGAATTGTTTCTATGATAGTTCCCATCGGCTGTTGATGAATGGATTCCATATAATTCACGGCTGACTCCTTGTCTTCCAATTCATCCTCCATTTCAGCGGAGAAGGTAAATCCATTTAGTGACCAGTGAGTATGGAGATGCCAACTGGATGCTGCAGTAAAGGTACGAATCTGCTCTTCTCGTTCTACCACGAGACGTAAGGCGGGCGTCTGACAACGCCCTGCAGATAGTGCGGGGGCAACATAACGCCATAGGAGAGGACTCAATGTAAATCCAAGCATCATATCGAGCATAGCACGTGACTGTTGTGCGTGTACACGATTCATATCCAAGTGACGTGGTTCAGCCACTGCTTTCTTTACCGCTTTCTCTGTGATTTCATGAAACACAGATCGCAACGCTATTCGCGGATTGAGTTTCAATAACAAACAGACCGCATACGCAATGCTTTCTCCTTCCCGATCATCATCCGCTGCTAAATAGATCTGCACAGCATCTATTGCTGCATCTTTCAACTGTTTAATTGCTTTTGCTTTTTCTTTACTATATTCATAACTGGGTTCAAAATCCTTGTCGATTCCAATCGCTTGTAATTCATGTTTCAACGCACGAATATGACCCATGCTAGCGACCACGCGCCAACCTGCACCAAGAAATTCTTGGATTTTTTGACATTTTGCGGGAGATTCGACAATGACAAGATTCATGATGTATTACGTTATCATATGAATTAAATATCTATCAAATTTTAATACTATTTTATAGTAGATGAATAATAATATCCTCATTATTCTGGAGACATTATCTATTTCCGCACTCAATATTGCTGCGGTTTATATTGCTGCCATTTCATATGAATTAAGTTGGTCAGAAGTTACCATGTTTATGGTTTTAGCATCTGTCATTACGGCGGGTCTTAGTCGTTTGATTCTTTCAAAAATGACAAAACGAAATATGGCATCTACACGAATGGATACAATCATGAGTATACTTGTTGTTGCATTGCTCTCCTCTCTCGCCGTTTTTATGATTCTTATTTATCGCTTTAATGTACCTATGGCACTAGGTATCTCTCTTCTATCAGGTATTCTGACATCATTTATTCGCCATCTTATTAATTAACGTAAAATCAAGAGCATAAAATAACATTAGAATGACTTCTATAAAATAGAATGACAACCATCAATCAATCGAGTGGTCAGGGAGCTCTTTTTGAATTGGTAGCACGAGGTGTCAAAGATACCTATTTTGTAAAAGACTCAAAAGAGAGCCAATTTCCCTATGATGCTCGTTACCAATCCTCCATTCATCACTTAGCGGAACGTAGAACCGAAGTACCCATCAATGGAACAACCTTTGGTAACACCTTTGAAGTAGAAATTGATCCCTATGGTGATATCATGACCGAATGTGCCCTTGAAATTGATTTGCCATCCTGGCTACCTCCTCTTCCCTATCTTCCTGAAAAGCAAGTCGGTACACCCTCCACAGCAAATGGACTATATCCCATTACAACCAATGATATGGCACAATTATCCTATGGATATGTCAATTATGTCGGATATTTCTTATTTGAAAGCATTCAGTTCTATCAAGATCAATTCTTGTTACAGGAATGGAGTGGTGACGGATTATTAGCAAAGCAAATGACGGAAGGGTCATGGAATAGTAGTTTTCTTCAACAAACAGTGGGAGGTTTACTTGATACTGTGAATCCTTATACAAATGTGCCAACGGCACGTGCGATTCAGCTTCGAGCGACACCTGGTCATCTTCGTATCGTTCTTCCCCTTCCAGGAATGCAGTGCCCTGGTGATGCTGGATTTCCTCTCGTCGCCATGGCATGGCAACGATTTCGTATCAAATGTACTCTCCGCAAAATAGAAGATTTGGTCGTATGCAGTGATGCTACCATTTATAAACCTGCCCCATGGAATGTACCCTCCTTCACCTATACCTTTCCAGATGGCACTCCCTACGTCTTTGCCCCTCTTCCACTCACACAAGTGGGACAACCCACTATTCTATTATCCACCATTCAACACTACGTTCCGCCAGATGTTCAAGAAGCGCTTCGCTCTATGCCCATTCAAATCCCCTTTCGTCGCCAATTTGAAAACAATTTTACATTCGGTGAATTAGATTATATCCCTTTAGATAAGGGTGGAACGGCTGCTGTCACACGCCGCTTAGATGGACGTCATCCAACAGAACGCATCTTTTGGTTCTTTCGTAATTATAATGTATTAGATAATAATCAATTGGACGATTTTCGTAACGATTTCTTTGAAACGCATGGTCCTACTGCTGCGCAGCCCTTTACAGAGCCTTATGGTGCGTTTTATTATCGTATGAAACTGGTGATTGCTGGGCGAGATCGTGAATTGTTACATGAACCCTTTTTATGGCAAAATATGGTTCAGTTGGTGAAGGATGAAAAAGCGAGTGGAAAAGAAATAGGTAGTATGAAATGGTCGCGTGGAGAACAATACGGTACGATCTATCCTGCTCCACGTCAGCCAGAAGGCACTGTGAATTTTACGACAGCCGATCGTCCTACACTGTATGTCGAATTGGCAAATATTAATACGAATCCAACATTAACGCAACGCAAATCAGAACTTCGTGTCTTTACGGAAGGATGGGACGTGTATGAAGTGACAGGAGGGCGCGGACGTCTCTTGTTTGCTAATTAATAGGGCATCGATGAGTACGAAGCGATCTACCAAAAAATCAGTTCACAAATCGCCCATTTGTGTTGGAATTCTTACTATTCCCCATTCAAAAAAGATAAAATATGGCTCTTCTCATGTGATGAAAACGTATGTAGACTGGTTTATGGATCGTGGCGTACATGTCCTTCTCATTCCATATGATACCATACAACACGAAGAATATATGACCATGATACATGGACTTCTTATTCCTGGAGGAGAAACCGGTTATGTTCTAAAAAATAAAGCCTTTATCCATTCTATCACACGATTTGTTGAACTTTCTTTACAACCCCATCTCTATTTTCCAATATGGGGAACATGTCTTGGATTTGAAATGTTACTTACTGTGATTGGTGGTGTCATGACATTCAAACGGTATGTGGCAAATGGACTCTATCCCATTCAAATCACACCCGACGGAAAGAAATCGCGCATGTTTCACTCTTTTTCTCCACAGTATCTCCATTTTTTAGAACATAAGAAATCCACTCTACAACATCATGATTATGGTATGTCCGTGGCAGATTTTATGGACAATCTCCATTTGACACGATTTTATCACATTTTGGCAACGAGTATCGATGAAAAAGGAAAAGAATACATCGCTGCTATCGAAGGAAAATACTATCCCATCTATGGAGTCGCTTGGCACCCTGAACAACAATCTCATTCAGGCGCCTTTGGCGACTTTTTTCTTTCCGAACTCCAAAAAAACAAACGCCCTCTCTCTGCTACTTGTGCTTCTTGTGCTTCTTTCACTTCTCTTGCCAATCATACCCTCCATCGCTGTAGTCAATATACTCATTTGGGTAAGCACATGTGCTATTTCTTTTAGATCTACATGTACAATGATTTATTTACAATAAAATAAATCATTTCATGATTGTTTATTATTTATTCACATAAATATATTAAATTCTTATGTTCCTCATTATTAATATATTCGGTTGTTGCATTTTTTTCAATGGTAGCTTCATCAGGAAATTGATAGTGCTCTATGAGTGTCCAATTTGTATTATTTGCCAATGATATACATTTACATGTATCATTACTGAGGATGTACATTTCGGGAGATAAATATTTGTCATTGATTGATCCCAGATGTTGTAGGTAACTGGATTTGCTCCACCAAAAGTTTCCTGAAAGGTGCTTTTTTGGATATAACGATAAACTGCATCCAACCGCATCATATGTTTTTAGTAATTTAATACTAATTTTATAGTGTAACAGGATATAATAATTCAATATTTTTCTTCTTGATGAACAAATTTGGAAATACTGATCGGTTTCTGGTTTTATTGCTTTTGTATGAAAATAGTATAGATAATATTCATTTTCTGTAATATACTGTTTATAATGATTGATGGCAAATTTTTCAAATAAATTATCTGGACTTGTAACTCGAATACATTTATTAGGTTCTAACATAGTATTCAATATAGCATCTAACTCAGTACAAGTATCTTTATTATATTCTGTTATAAATATAATAAGCTTTTTTGTAATTTGAAATAAACCTTTATTTAATATCTCTACTTGCTCTTTTACAATATCAAGATAGTTATGTTTACAACAAATAAAATATACACCAATAATTGTATTATCCATTACCATTATTATAATAATTATGCTTTAAATCCTCCCTTAATCCATTCCACAACCTTCATGGTATCAGATGATTGAAGCAGAGGCTGACAATTACCATTCACAATCGCTAGAAAGCATGGAATGGACTTTACACCACAATAACCAGGTGTGTAATCATTCTCATCCAAATCACACTCATACCATTTAATCTTATCACTCAAGGAAAGTAACAGATTAGTATCAATTCGCTTACAAGGTCCACACCATTTGGCTGTAAACTTAACGATCACAATCGGATCATGCGGCACCTGTGGATTTTTCTTGATGAGGCTTTCGAAAAACTCCTGGCTCGGGAGGGGAATCATCTGCTTCTGATTTGACATTTTTTTTGGATCGATAATATGTCGCAGCAAATCCAGCAACAGAAATAAAGGCAACCGTACCTAGTAGGGTATAGGGTAACATGTTTAAGTCATCACCACCGCCTGCCATCCGTTGCTTATTAGATGATGCCTGTAATGTAGGAGGTGTTGCAAGAGCAGCTAATGGTGTAATCGTACCCACTTGTTGCGACGCATCAATCAAACCTTTCACGGTACCAGCAACGGTATTTGCAACTTGAGGTAATTTATCAACACTCATTTGTGCCAATTGTACCGTATTATTTGCTAAGTTAATCGTAGCAGTAATAGGTCCAACGATTGATTCAATAATCGGCACCAAAAAAGTAGGAACAAGTCCTAATAATTTAGATACAAATGAACCAGCTTCTCTTCCAAAATAGGGACCATTCATATTAATGATGTATTCTGTATCCGTAAAATACCAAAATAAATTGTAACACCACCAACCAATCGCAATGGGAGCGCCTATGACACTAATGAGTGAAATAAGACGAATCAGTCCTGAACGATTATCTCCTACTAAAAAGGAATCCAGACCTATTGCTCCCCCAAAGAGAAGACACATGGAATAAATCAAGAAATTCCAATGTAATTTACTCGGTATTTCCTTGGATAGCACACCTGCCCCAATTCCTTTCGGTCCCAACAGAGGAACCGACAATCCATACAATTTAATAACATCACTGTTCCATACCGCTTGTAACGCATCATACCAGTACCATACTCCAAAACAAAAAACATTTACAATTATTTTTGCCAAAAAGGTAATAGGAGACCGTAAATATAAATGATCTAATGCTAAAAATCCTCCTAGTATTGATAGTCCAAGAAATACATTATAGGACAAATAAATACTGTCATTTGCCGCCTCCTCTTTATTGCCAAATAGTGGGATTTTATCTTCCCAAAATTTAAGATTGGAGACTGTCGTTCCCATTACTCTCTACTGTGACTTTTTTACCCCTTCTTATCCCCGATTTAAATCGTAAAGAGTAATCCACCAAAACCATTAATCACACGAAATACATTATAATTATGTCCGTATACGACAATATGACAATTACCACGTTGCTCTGAAGCAGACATCATAGGATTACTCAACACTGGATTCATTTGAATCTGCCATACAATGCTGTCAATCCGACTCGCATTCATGGTTCCTGTGGGTTGAGCATCCTCAGGTCGTAACGCAAAACAGTAATTATAAATAAAGGCATTGACCGGAGTTGTCGTGTGATGACCATAGGGTTGCTCCAAACGAAAATATTGAGGCACTCTCTCCATAAATCGATCATACCCATCCAATTGTAACTTAGCAGTTGCGATTAAATCCATACGACCCGCAGGAGCATTTGAATTCAAATAGGGTAGTACAAATGCGGGTGTCGACTGACCAATTGCCAAATTGCTATAATTAAACCATTCATTGCGATTCATCATCGCATCTCGCTGAACCACAAACATGAATTCCTTAATGGGATGATTAAATTCCACCGAAATCGTCGCTGTTGTTTGCTGCGCTGTGATGGAATAAGGTGGTGTATATTGCACTTGTTCAATAATATATTCATGCGATGCGCTCACAAACATACGCCGCTCCTCCACATCCAAATACACATAATCACCCCACAACATCATGTTCACAATCTGTGACGTACAATCTACCGATGTCGAACAAGCAGGTACCCAATCCACCTGATTAATAGGCGGTGGTATCCAAAATAGCTGTTGAAGAGGGCGCAACGTGATATTAATACGAATCTGACTATACTGTAACGCAATCAATGGAAGATAGAGACCAGGATTGTTACAAAAATAGAACTGAAGCGGAATCAACAAACGTAACCCTGCCGATTGCGGACCTGGAACAAGATTCGGAGGGTTATATAATTCTACTCGCCCAATCATCTCATTTAACGCATCACGCTGTCCCGCTGGCGTTGTTAATTGCGTCCATATTTCCATCCATTCCCCCGTTTGCTTATCAATTTCCTGTTCCCCTACCTCAAATGTAATCTCTTGAATCAAAGCATTCCCAATCGAATTCGTATATGATAGGACATTACCAGACGTATCTCTGATCTGCGGTAATGTGACGTCCAAATAGACTTTACCTAGTAAATCACCACGACGCGGAATCAAACAGGTAATTCGTTGACCAAAATTAGGCGTACCATCAAAATACATCGGCTGCGATTCTGTTGCAAAGCTGGTATGACGACGATACACCATTTTAAAAAAACTAATTTGGGGGTTTCCCGTTAAAAATAAATCTTGCTTCCCCGTGGCGACAAGTTGTAGTAACCCTCCACCTGCTGGCATCCTGTTGGTTGGTCCGGATATTTAAGATTTGATTTGTATGCGCGTGATCCTAAGGCTTTCGTTTTTTTGTTTTCTATTTCTCACTCATGGATTGATGTAAATTGTATTTAAATAGGGCACTATATAATACAATTTAATTTATTATAATAAAACATGTGCTATAATAATGGTAATGAATATTACTTATGCAATACGTTCGATCGGGATCTTCCACATCGTTCCTCCAATATTAATCAACATCGATGATGTTGTGCCAGGTGCTGTATTTGTATAGTTCGTTACTGTTGAATAGGTAGCAGGTGACATGATCATACTAGAAAAGGTATTCTGTAAGGTAGATAACATATCTGCTTGAATAATATTACCTGTGATCGTTTCTCCAACCATATTGTTTACCATCATTTCATTTCCTATCAGTATATTTGTGCTCACATATGTTCCATAAATACTATTTGATGACATGGTAGATGCGGTAATGATATTAAGGTTTACATTATTTGTCCATCGTGCATTACCATTTGTACTCATTGTTAGCAAATAATCATTCGGAACGTAGGCATTATTTACTTGATACGCTGTTATGTTTCGAAGCGTGATAAATGTAAAATCACCCGATGACATTCGTACTATCTATACATATTAAAATTATAAAGAATACCATCCACTTGGCATACTCATCAGTCGTAAGGTAGAAAAAGATGAAATGGTAAGCGTACTAAAATCTCCATAGGGCGCAACATTTACTGTTATATTATTACCAACCGTTGATGCGATATTTTTAATCACCATATACGTTCCAGATGACGCAAGTGTACTGACTGATAATGTTAATAACTGTTCCGCCTTATTCACAAACAAATATTTTCCCCATACATTTGAATCCAATACCAAATTCGTAGAAATCGTAGAGACACACCCTCGAAATTGTGCACATCCTGTAATCGTCAGATCATTCATAATCGTAAGAGGTCCTATATTATTTGTACTGATTGTACTAAGATTGAGTATGGTACTACATGATATCGTGCTCCCTGTGAGCGATGAAAAGGTAAGTGTACTCGCAAAGAGAGACCCTGTGCTAATCGAAGAAACCGTCAGTGATGAGTTCAGTGTCATGGTATTCGCATTAATGGTGCTTCCTATGAGCGATGAAAAGGTAAGTGTACTCGCAAAGAGAAATCCTGTGCTAATCGAAGAAACCGTCAGTGATGAATTCAATGTCATTGTATTCGC
>CAZYEM010000095.1:12016-14100 GCA_964646395.1 uncultured Bacteroides sp. | reverse complement strand
GCATCTGTAGCAATTTTTATTTCCTTTGGGAAAAACTTCTTTTCATCAAAAAAAGCTTTTTCCTGATCCGTAAGTTTTCTTGAACTAATAATAAGCCTTACACTATCTTTTAGTAAAAGATTAAATGCTTCAATTTCGGAATTATATATTGGTTTTATTGTAGCATAATTATAAATTCCTTCAAAAACCTGAATTTCAGATTGTCCAATTGGTTTAAAAGTCTCATCTATAGAAATTGAAATTGAACCGGATGTGGGTGTATCTTCATATTTTGCTTTAGTAGAACATGAGAATAAAAATACAATTATCAAAATTCCGGTTGAATAAAAAAATCTTATAAAATTATTCTTCTTCATAATTTGATTCTTTATTTGATTTATAAATACGTACTGCTCTAAAAACACCATATACCAGCAGCATTCCGCCCACTGAATACCTTTGAACAGGAGACAATGTAGCGGAAAACGTGCTGGTTAGCAATAAAATTGATGAAAAAATTAAATAAAAGAATACCATTACATAACCAAGTAACTTAAGAAGTTTTTGTAATATATTCTTCCATTTGTCTTTACTGTCTTTTTTCATTTTTATCCTTCTAATGTAAATTTAATAGGCATATTAAATTGAACAGGTACAGCCTGCCCATTTTGTTTCCCTGGTTTCCAATCAGGCATCATTTTTATTACTCGTATTGCTTCTTCATCGCAACCGCCTCCAATACCTCTTAATATTTTTACATTTGAAATTTTTCCGGATCTGCTAACAACAAAAGTAACATATACAGTTCCTTGAATTCCAGCTTCTCTCGCCATTTGAGGAAATCTGATATTGGTTCTTAAAAACTTCACTCGCTCTTCATCACCACCTGGAAAATCCGGAGGTTGTTCAACAACAGTAAATGGAGCTTCACCATCGCCATCACCGGCAATATTCTTGTTTTCCAAATCAGAAATATCCTGACCATTTACTTCATCAGTTCCTTTAACTGTTTGTGTAGAAATATTAACTTTTGATTCGTTTAATTCATCCTGTGTTTTAGGCTGATCTTCATCAGTAACTTCATCATCAGGTTTAATTACAGGAGGTACAAATTGAATTGAACTTTTTAATGGAGGTGGTGGCTCATCTTTGATTTCATTTTCATCCTTTTTCTTGGTATCTTCCATTTTCACATCTGCCATACTTGTAACTTCTACCATTTTTTCTTTTTTCTCAGGAAGAATGGTTTTTAAAATTACCGGTGAGCTAACTGCTAATATAAAAAATAAAGAAGCAATAATTATTGATCTCAGATGTCTTTTAGGTGAATCCTTTCTAAGAATATAAGCACCGTATTGTTGGTTTTTATCTTCAAAAACCAATTTACACCATTCATCGGAGTAGATATTTATTTTTTCAGACATAACTTACAGGTTTTTAGGATTTGCTTTTGAAACCAATTCTAAATCATAAGGCGTAATATCAACTATTGCAAAACGCCCAACATTACATATCAGCATTTCGTCAAGGATATCAACCAGATTTTTATATGACGAATCGTCGGTAGCTTTTATTAATACTACAGGAGCTTTTTTATCAGATTTTTCTCTGGAAATCCTAACTTTAAGAGTATCCTCAGAAATTTCTTTATTATCCTTTTGCAGCTTTAATTTTCTAATGTTAGACATAACAATACTGTTTCTGTTTAAAAGCATTTTTCTTATTCCATCAGAACCAAAATTAGTTGTTTCAACTTCTGGATCAATACCTTGTTTGTTTTTAGTCCCAAAATAATAATAAACAGTATTGTCTTTATCAAGAATAATTGTTATAGCTTGAGAATCCTTAATCTTTGTTTCTTTACCTGGTTCAGGTTTATCTTTTGAAGGCATACTGATTTCCATGGTTTGTGGTTTTAACATGGTGGTAGTCAGCATAAAAAAGGTGATAAGTAGAAAACCAAGGTCAACCATAGGAGTAAAGTCAACTCTTGTCGACATTTTCTTGGATTTTCCTTTCTGTTTACCACCTTTCCCTTCGGTATTTACTTCAGCCATTTTTTTTAATTTTTAATTTGTTTATAAATTTTCTGGCACTTCTTCTAA
>CAZYEM010000095.1:9121-11916 GCA_964646395.1 uncultured Bacteroides sp. | reverse complement strand
ATTTTGTATGCTTCACCTATTTTTTCCAATAAACTGATTCTTCTTTCCTGTCCATCAAATCCGAAAAAAACTTTTCCTTCATTGTCAACAACTATTTTCATAACGTTAACTTCTGGTATTTTTATTTCAGAAACAGAGGAAGGTGTACTTACCTGAATAGGTTCCTTCGCTGTAAAGTTTGATGTAAGCATAAAAAAAGTAAGCAACAGGAATGCTACATCGCACATTGCGGTCATATCAACCCAGGTACTTTTTCGCTTTGATTTTACTTTTGGCATAATACTAATTTTTATTAAATTATATATTAATGTTTTGCAGCGTAAGTTTGTACGATACTAAATCCAGCTTCGTCAATACTATGAGTAAGCTTGTCTATTTGTGTTGTAAATACATTGTAACTGATAATTGCGATTGCAGCTGTTCCTATACCAAATGCAGTATTAATCAAAGCTTCGGAAATACCATTTGCCAATGCAACAGAGTCAGGAGAACCAGCATTTGCCAAAGCTGCAAAAGCTCTGATCATACCGATTACTGTTCCTAACAGTCCCATTAAAGTTGCAACTGAAGAAATTGTTGCTAATATAACCAGGTTCTGCTCTAAACTCGGTAGTTCCAATGAAGTAGCTTCTTCTATTTCTTTTTGAATAGAAACTAATTTCTGGTCTTTGTTCATGTCTTTTTCACCTTCAACTGATTTATATCTCATCAAAACAGAATGAAGTACATTTGCAACAGATCCTCTTTGTTTGTCACATTCAGCAATAGCTGTTGAAATATCATCATTGGCAACAAGCTTTTTTATACTTTTTACAAAAGCAGTTACCGAGCCTTTACCTTTTGCTTTGGTAATAGTAAAAAATCTTTCTATACTGAAAGTTAAAACAATAATTAATAATGCCATAAGAATTGGTACTATAAAACCTCCTTTATAGATAACTCCAAGATAGTTGCCTGGTAAGGGTGCATTTTCATGACTACCACCTTGAAAATTAACTCCATTTCCTAAAATAAAAATATAAATGCCTATAGCAACTAAGATTGCAACTGGTATAACTACTGCCGAAAACCAGGTTTTTAAATTGTTTGATAATTCATCATTCTTTTTCATTTTGATGTTTAAATTTAATTGTTAATAAAAAATGTTATTATTTATAATTTGTGTGTAAAATATTTCTCTTTAAAATATAATTATACAAGAAGTTATAAGATTATAAAATCTTCTAACCTAATTAAGAAAAGTGATTAAAATAAATGAAATGCTATCAGATCTGAATTTGTCTGAATAAAATGATATTGTCGCTTGGAACAACAAAATACAATAATTTTTCTTCCTGTTGCTTATTATTGGAAATAAGACTTAATAATGCAGAAGCATGTTTTGTAAACAAATAAAAACTTCCATCATCCAATCCAAGTTTATATTTCTGATCATTTACTTGAGATTCAGGAATACAATTGCTTAATGAAAAATCTAAATTAATAAAAGGCTTGCTTTCTGAATCATCAGGTGATATTTCAGATAAAAAGTAAGTATCATTATTAACATTATTTTCTCTATTAAAACTTGTTGGTTTAGCATTAATTTTGTTTATTGATAATAAATTATTATTAATAAATGGAATGCTAATTGAAAGCTTATTAATAAATACATTATTTTGAACACAACCAAGACTTCTGTTAAAAAGAAAACTTGTTGATAAGAAAAGTAAAAAGAAAAGTATTAAACTTTTAGCTTTAAACATAAAAATAATTGTATTATAATTTTTGCAAAAATAGTAAAATATATATATCAAAATCAAAAACAATAAATATTTTTTTAAGAAATCAGTTAAAGGTAGCTTTTTATAAGTTAATGGTATTTTCTTTAATGCATTTTCTTTTATTTTTAACTCATATCTATTTGTAATTAAATAATTTATTAACATCGTAATGATATATGTTAAATGTTTTTTTGCTGTTTTTTTTTGGTATATATTCATGATTTCATTATTTAATTGGGTAAAATTAAATTATAAATCAAGTGAATAAAAGTCAAAAACAGTTAATGGCAGTGTAAATAAAGTTATTGGTATCAAATATCAAGTTAAAGCAATAATAAGCTAAATAAATAATTATAAAGTTACTTCGTTTAAATAATAATTTTTATATATTTGCAGCATGCATAATTCATCAAAATATATAAGTATTCTGTTTGCCATTTTAATAACATTAAATGGCATAAGCAGAAGTTATTATTATGAATTTGTAAATCAAACAAATAATGTTGATAACAGCGAACATCGCTTCTTCTTTTCTCAGGAAAATATTAATAGTTCCTATTTTTTACATCGATTAAATGAAAAAACAAATATTCTTTCAAACAACTTACCAAGTTGTAATGCAAGGATTTTCAGTAGCTATAATGAATATATTACTTCACTTGAATTGTGTTTTTCTAATGCTTTAAATCAATATTTTTCAAATTCAGAAATAATTGATAAAAGTTTGCCTATTCAAGTAATTATTTTTCCTTTTCATACTTTTGGTTAAATTATAAATACTTAATTCAATTTTTAAGACGCATATATCAAATTTATTGATATTTATGCAAATAAAATTAGTATTTACTTTTAATAATATTTAAAAATGGATTCATCATCTTTAATTATTGGATTAGTTATAGTAGCATTATTTGTTTTACCTATAGTTATCCTAAGCAAGAAAAAAAACAAGGAAGAATAATATAATCAAGTGTATTTTTATGAAAGGCTATCTTAAAAAGCCTGATAAATACTTGTTGTATCGTAATTTAA
>CAZYEM010000095.1:0-9111 GCA_964646395.1 uncultured Bacteroides sp. | reverse complement strand
ATTTAACGGACCAGCTCATGTTTCATTAAAACAATACAGAACAACTTATGATAGTAATAATTTACATATTACTAATTAATTGTGTGAAAGTTATCAAAATATTGAAGTTGAATATCGATGATTAAACTCAATAAAAAAAGCCAGTGATTAGCTGGCTTTTTTACTTTATAAACTTTTTACTTTATAAACTTTCTACTGTTTAGTAGCGGTAATGTTCTGCTTTATAAGGACCATCAGGCGAAATACCTAAATATGCTGCTTGTTCATCAGTTAATCTGGTAAGTCTTACCCCAATTTGTTCCAGATGCAGGCGAGCTACTTCTTCATCTAATCTTTTTGATAAACGGTAAACACCAACTTCATAGTTATTTTTCCATAAATCAATCTGAGCTAACGTTTGGTTTGTAAATGAGTTACTCATTACAAAAGAAGGATGTCCGGTTGCGCAACCTAAATTAACTAATCTACCCTCTGCTAACATGAATATTGCATGTCCATCGGGATATACATATTTATCAACCTGAGGTTTGATGTTAATTTTCTGAATTCCCTTCCATTCTTCTAATTTATCTACTTGTATTTCGTTGTCGAAATGGCCAATATTACATACAATAGCCTGATCTTTCATACGTGCCATGTGTTCAGCTGTTACTACATCTTTGTTTCCTGTTGTGGTTACAAAAATATTCCCTTCGGTTACTGCATCATCCATTGTATTTACTTCAAAACCTTCCATTGCGGCCTGTAAAGCACAAATCGGATCTATTTCGGTAACGATAACTCTGGCTCCATAACTTCTCATTGAATGTGCACAACCTTTACCAACATCACCATAACCCAATACAACAACTACTTTTCCGGCGATCATAACATCGGTAGCTCTTTTGATACCATCAGCCAATGATTCGCGACAACCGTAAAGATTATCAAATTTTGATTTGGTAACAGAATCGTTTACGTTGATAGCAGGAATGAGTAATTCACCTTTTTCAAGCATTTGATATAAACGATGAACACCAGTTGTGGTTTCTTCTGATACACCTTTTAATTCGGAAACAGTACGATGCCATTTGGTACTATCTTCTTTTAAAATAGTTTTGATAGTATCTAAAATAATGGCTTCCTCTTTATTTGAAGCGGTATATTCAATGGTTTTAGGATCATTTTCAGCAGCAAATCCTTTGTGAATTAATAAGGTAGCATCACCACCATCATCTACTATCAGGTTTGGACCTTTTCCTTCTGGGAAAGATAATGCCTGATTTGTACACCACCAATAATCTTCCAATGTTTCACCTTTCCAGGCAAAAACAGGAATTCCGGCTGCAGCTATTCCGGCAGCAGCATGATCCTGCGTTGAGAAAATATTGCAACTTGCCCAACGAACATCTGCTCCAAGTTCAACCAATGTTTCAATTAAAACTGCAGTTTGAATGGTCATGTGAAGTGAACCTGTAATTCTAACTCCTTTTAATGGTTTTTCAATTCCATATTTTATACGAAGTGCCATTAAACCAGGCATTTCTTTTTCGGCTATTTCTATTTCTTTTCTTCCCCAATCAGCAAGGCCAATATCAGCAACCTTGTATTTTAAGCTATAATCTGTCATTTTTATGTATTTTTATTTTAGACTGCAAAATTATACATTATCTGAGAAACCACAAAGAAATAGATTGATTATTATTTTTTTATACCTTTAAATGGACAGTTTTTTTTAATAAAAAAGCCAAACTGACTTTTACATTTTTCATTAAAACGATTTTCTGCTTTCTTTTCAATCATTTCAATGACTATAAAAGTTTTTTATTAATTTTGGCAACTTAATAATAGGATATGCACAATCAAAAGAAAGCTTATATTTTTGCAATTCTGGCTGTTTTATGTTGGTCAACTGTAGCTACTGCATTTAAAATTGCTTTGAAATATGCAGACTTTATTCAATTATTGTTTTTCACTTCTTTTATTTCATGTATAGTTTTGTTTTTTATTATGTTGATTCAAAATAAATTGAAATTGTTTAAACAAGCAAATACAAAATCAATAGTTACATCATTGGCATTAGGAATATTAAACCCATTTCTTTACTATGTTGTATTATTCAAGGCTTATTCTATTTTGCCGGCACAGGAAGCTATGACGTTGAACTATACATGGCCAATAATGCTGATTATTCTTTCAATTCCTTTATTAAAGCAAAAACTTTCCTTAAAAAGTGCATTGGCAGTTGCAATCAGCTTTTTTGGAATTTTTATAATTTCTGCAAAAGGAAATATACTGGATTTTAAATTCAGTAATTTATATGGAGATTTGCTGGCAATCGGAAGTTCGGTAATCTGGGCATTATTCTGGCTATTCAATATGAAAGATGATAAAGACAGTGTGCTTAAGTTGTTTCTGAACTTTTTATCGGGTAGCATTATGTCGTTGATTTTATTAGCTTTTACATCTGGTTTTGATTTTAGTCAGAATGCATTTCCTGCTTTTGTATATATAGGTGTTTTTGAAATGAGTTTAACATTCGTATTTTGGTTAACGGCTTTAAAATATTCCTATTCTACGGATAAAGTAAGTCAGCTTATATTTCTTTCTCCTTTTTTGTCTTTATTTTTTATTTTTTTTATTATTGGAGAAAAGATTCATATTTCAACGGTTATAGGATTAATATTTATTATTTTAGGAATTGTATTACAGCAATTATTCAAAATGAAAGTCAATTTAAACTTAAAAAATGAATAATTATTTTATAAAAAATTTTACCTTTGTAGATATTTAGCATATATGAAAATTTATCAATCCATTATAGAGAAAAAAAACAAGGGATTAAAGCAATTTGCAGTTTTGATAGATCCCGACAAACCTACTGACGGGCAATTAAGTGAAATTGCTTTACTTTCCAATGATGTAGGTGTAGATTATTTTTTTGTAGGTGGAAGTTTGCTTACCAATAATAATTTAGATAATTGCATTTCTGTTTTAAAATCTAATTCGAATATTCCCGTAATAATATTTCCAGGTAATACCTTGCAAATAAGCAGCAAGGCAGATGCAATTTTGTTTCTTTCGCTTATTTCGGGTCGAAATCCTGATTTATTAATTGGCAATCATGTAATTTCAGCGCCCTATATAAGAGAAAGTAAACTCGAAGCAATTCCTTCGGGTTATATGCTGATTGAAAGCGGAAAACATACCACTGCTTTATATATGAGCAATACTTTTCCTATTCCTTCCGACAAAGAAGATATTGCAGCATGTACCGCTATGGCGGGTGAAATGCTGGGATTAAAGCTTATTTATCTGGATGCAGGAAGCGGTGCTTTAAACCCGGTTTCTTCAAAAATGATAAAGACTGTTGCAGATAATGTTAAAATACCGATTATAACCGGCGGAGGAATAATTACTCCCGAAAAAGCATTAGAAAATTGCAAAGCAGGAGCCGATATTATTGTTGTTGGCAATGGTATTGAAAAATCCGATTCTTTGATTATGGAAATTGGGAATGCAATAAAAGGGTTCAGATAAAATATTTTAAATTCATTTCAAAATGCTGGTAATTGGCAAATTATCCCACAATCTTTAATATCCTTTTTGCAAAGTAAATCCGAAAGTAGTTCCAATACCTACCGAACTTCTTACATTAATGGTTTGATCGTGAGCTTCAATAATATGTTTTACAATTGATAAACCAAGACCAGTACCACCTACCTTGCGCGAACGGCTTTTTTCGGTTCTGTAAAACCGCTCGAATAATCGCGGGATGTCGTGCTCGCTCACACCAATACCATTATCAGTAACTTCCACTAATATATGTTCGTCCATATCGAAAAAACTAATTTTAGTTACAGCATTTTCATCCGAACTGTATTTTAAGGAATTATCTATAAGGTTAGTTAACACCTGACGGATACGATTTTTGTCGGCATTTACAATAATAATCTTTTCATCAGTTGGTACAATATATAGTTTTATTTTTCGCTTTTTTGCTTTAATCTCCAGAAAATCAACTATTTCTTTTACCAATGCAATAATATCAAATTTAGAGAATTCAAGTTTTAATTCACCTGATTCAAGTCTGGAAATTTCTTCCAGATCCTGAATAATTGCAATCATCCGGTTAATACTTTTTTCGGAACGAAGCAGATATTCTTTATTGATACTTGGATCTTCCAGTCCACCATCCAGCAATGTAAGAATATAACCCTGTATATTAAAAATCGGGGTTTTAAGTTCGTGGGAAACATTGCCGATATATTCACGGCGATAGATTTCAAGTTTTTTCAGATCCTCAATTTCCTTGCTCCGGTCTTCCACCCAGTCAATAACCTCTTGATTTACATTTTCAAGCAAATCATTATTTGTTTTTAATCTCTCTTTCAGATTTTTCTTAGAATCCTTAAGTTTGTGTATGGTTTTGTAAATAATTTTAATTTTTTCGTACAAGAATTTCTCAACCGAATAGCGTATAATAAGAAATGAGAAAACAAAAACTGCAATGGCAATAATAAGCGTAACCAGAAAATTGAAAGAGGAGAGCAGAATTCCCGAAATACAGTAAATAATAACTGTAGAAACAGTAATCAATAGTGAATTATTCAATGCAATTTTCCTGGGATTTGAGCTATTCATTATTCTTCGTATTTGTAGCCGACACCTTTGATGGTTTTCAGGTTTTCGATTCCTATTTTCTCGCGTATTTTCCTGATATGTACATCAATGGTTCTGTCGCCAACAATTACATCATCGCCCCATACTTTTGAGAAAATTTCACTTCTTGTAAAAACTTTATTTGGTTTGGAGCAAAGTATGGAAAGTAATTCAAACTCTTTGCGGGGTAATATTATTTCATTACCATCCTTAATAACCAAATATTTTTCTTTATCAATAATAATATCTTTTAATTCAACAACTTCTTTTTGTTCTTCTGTTTCCTTATACCTGCGAAGAAGTGCTTTTACACGGCTGGTAATTATTTTGGGTTTAATAGGCTTGGTAATGTAATCATCGGCTCCTGCCTCAAAACCAGCTAATTGAGAATAATCTTCACCTCTGGCAGTAAGAAATACAATTAATGTATTTACCAGTTTCGGATTCTTTTTAATAATAGCACAAGTTTCAATTCCGTCCATTTTTGGCATCATCACATCCAGAATAATCAGATGAGGTATAATATTTGCAGCTTTCTCAATAGCTTCTTTTCCATTTTCTGCTGTATTTACAATATAACCCTCTTTTCTCAGATTATAACTTAAGAATTCTAAAATATCAGGTTCGTCGTCAACTAATAAAATGCTGTATTCCTCTGTTTTCATTGTATGTATTATTAAACTAACTATCAAATAGTTTTACAAAAATAACAAATAAAAACCAAAATTATCATTATAATAATTGAAATATAACAATTTCTTAAAATTGGAAATAAATGAAGGGCTGTATTTCAGAAGATTTTACCTGAAAAAGCATAAAAACAACTAATACTACCACAAAAGCCTTGGCAAAAAATGGGATACTGATAAACTTATCTTTATAAAAATCTTTAAATGATACAGGTAGCCAATGTATAATAAATGCAATAACAATTAATGAAAATACATTTTTGTATGAAATAATGACATCAGTTACTGTTAACCAGTTAAAATGATTGGTAATCTGAGTAAGCATACTTGAAACGCTTCTCAAACTGTCAGCTCTGAAAAACATCCATGCAAAAAGCACAAAATGAAAGGTTAAGAAAGAGGCTGCAAATTTATTAAACTTATTTTCTTTTTCTTTTTTCTGAAAAAATTTAATCCATAATTTGTGAATGCTTAAACCCAATCCATGCAAACCGCCCCAAATGATAAACCGAACAGCTGCACCATGCCATAATCCTCCAATCAACATCACTAAGAAAAGATTTATATAGGTCCGGATTTTGCCTTTTTTATTGCCACCCAAAGGGATGTATAAATAATCTCTGAGCCAGGTAGATAATGAAATATGCCAACGATGCCAGAAATCAGTAATGTTTGATGCCTTGTAAGGTGAATTAAAGTTTACCGGAAGCCTGAAACCCAAAAGAAGGGCAACACCAATTGCAATATCCGTATAACCTGAAAAATCGCAATAGATTTGAATTGCATAGCCATATACCGCCATTAGGTTTTCAAAACCTGAATAAGCAAGTGGACTATCAAAAACACGATCAACAAAATTGATAGAAATATAATCGGAAATCAGCATTTTCTTTATCAAACCATTTAAAATAAGGAATAAAGCAAAGCCAAATTCTTTCATTGAAAGTGAATAATCCTTATAAAGCTGTGGAATAAAATCATAAGCTTTTACTATAGGACCAGCAACCAATTGTGGGAAAAAAGTAACAAAACAACCGTAATCCAGAATATTATGTAGTGGTTTTAATTTTTTTCGATATACAGAAACGGTATAGCTGATTGATTGAAAAGTGTAGAATGAAATTCCGACAGGTAAAATAATGGATGTGATGTCGATATGTGTTCCTGCTACTCCATTTGTCCATGCAGCTAAATAATTAACTACTTTAAAGTCTGTATTGAAAGCTGTATTTATTGAATCCAGTAAAAAGTAACTATATTTAAAATAAGCTAATACACCCAGATTCATAATAATACTGAGTGTTAAATAGACTTTTTTTCTCAAATCTGTTTTTGCCCTATCTATCCATAATCCTACTGCATAGTCGAATAAAGTGGTAAAAGCTAATATGATAAAGAAATAACCGCCCGATTTGTAATAAAAAAAGGAACTTACAAGAAATAAATAAGTATTTCTGGCAGCTTTTTTCTTATATATAATTGAATAAAAGGTAAGTACAATAGCAAAAAATACCCAAAAGTAAAATCGGGTAAATATCATTGGTGCATTGGCATCGTAAGTAAAAAAATCCAGTAAGTATTCCATTTAATTTTTTATTCCTGTGTCAATAATATTATCATAAGCATTTAAAAATGCATTAAATAGCAAATCGCCCTGTAAAGCATAACCTGATCTGGAAAAGTGAACTTTATCATTTGCTGCTAAACCGGCTTTCTGCCATTTTTTTATGGATGTAAAGCCTCCCATAACCTCATGCAGATTCCATACTGCACAATTTTTTTCATTAGCTACTTTCAGTATAATTTTCGAAGCAATCAGCATATTAGGATTTGGATATCGTTTTTTTCTATAACTATCTGGTGGTGTAGTTAATAAAATAAATATATCAGGCAAAGCTGTTTCAATTCTGTCAATCAGTATCTTTAGATTATTCTCGAAAATACTGGAATTAAAATTTGCTGAATATGCATCATTTGTGCCAAGTGAAATTATTATCCATTGAAGATTCAGTGTTTTTAATTGCGATTCAAGTAAATTACATTTAAGAAAAGAATTAATTTCAGCTCCGTTGATTCCAACAGCAGAGTAAATTACACCTGGATCATCATTACTCAGTTCAATTCCATAAAGTGTAAAGCATTTTTGTAAACTATCCGTTTTCTGAAGTAATATATTTAAAGTATCAAAGTGAGCTTCAGTGATGTATTCAGAAAAATCACTGGTTCTATAATGATTATCAATAATTTGATTTTCGGAAAGCACAATATTGAAAACAGTATCGCTATTGTTATGGTAAATTTTTACTTTATTAAAATCCTGAAAAGGAAAGTTGTTATTGTTTAAAATGATTTTAATGCTAGCGTCAGGTTTGTAAGTTGTTACAGATATACCGGCAATTCCTAAATCGCAGTTTTCCGACTCCGTAATATTTCTGCGATGTTCCCATTTACCTGTATATTTTACTTTATAATTATCAGGATTATTTGTAGAAGCAACATTATATGGGAAAATGAAACCTCTGCTTCCTTTTATACCAAGTGCAAAGGATTGAAGATTATCTCTCATTTGTCCTGAAAAACAATCTGCTTGAATATGAGAATCTCCAATTTGCAAAACATTTAATTGTCCTTCTCCACGAATAATCAGTTTACTGAAATTTGAGCAGATTTCTTTAAAATATAATTTTGATTTCCCGAAAAACTGAATTTGATTTTTTTGTTGATTAATAAAATCATAATTAATACTTTTGTAGGGAGTATCCTGAGAATTACAAAACAATCCGTTTAAAATAAACATAATTATAACTATGATTTTTCTCATCAATTTTTTATTTTATTGCAAGTTTACCGATACCGCTTTCGGCAAACTTTTGATATTGATAAAAATCGTAAATAAGTGCATTATAAAACATTTCGGCAACCATTCTGGAACCTTTTTCATTGAAATGTGTAAAATCCTTGTTTGCTAAAGCCGGTTTTGCAAAAACCCAACTTGGCATAGAATTTTCGCCACCCATAGCTTCAAACAAATCCCAATAAGCACAACCTGCTCTGAATGCTGCATTTTTTTGTGCTTTCCTGATTTTTTCAATATTTGGATTTGTTTCGTAATAATCACCTGCTTTTCTCGAACGATCAGAGATTCCGATAACTAAAACGCAAATATCTTTATTCGTGGCTTTTATGGTTTTTAATTGATTATAGAAACCCTTTTCATAATAGTTATAATCAGGAATAATGGTTTTTTCATTTTCAGGAACAGCATTGACACCGAATTGCATTATAATTAGTTTTACGTTTAGCAATTCATAAAATTTACTGAGTAATTCAAAATTAGTCTGAACAAACCCATAACCAGAACTACCTCTTAACGGGATATTATCAACAGCAATACCTTTTTTAGCATCTAAAGCAAATCCATATATATCAGGACTATCCAAACCTTTTAGTTGAAGAGAAATTGATTTGGGTGTTTTATCGAAATTAAATTCAGCTATTGAAAAATCTTTATTTGCATTAAGTATTTTTGATTCAACCACTTCTTTATTAGCCGAAATACTAAGTTTAACATCTTTTTTATTATAACCATAAAGTAATTTGATGTTTTCAAAATTTCTTGTATTTGCATATCCTTGATTAGATGGACTTATATAAATATCTCCTTTATAAATTAATGTATCAATACCTAATGAATCTTTAATAGCTGGAGAAAATCTTGCAAATCCGAGCATTGCTCCATATCTATTATGTTTAGCTCTAAGATCAGATTTTCCAATTAATG
>CAZYEM010000094.1:0-14204 GCA_964646395.1 uncultured Bacteroides sp. | reverse complement strand
TCACTTTTTTTTTTATTCAAATAACCTAAATTATTATAACAATCGAATATTCCATTACTATCGTTCAAAACTATATATTTATCAACGGATTGTAAATAATACTTTTCTGCAGTTTCATAATCACCTAAATAAAAATAGATAATACCAATATATCTTTCAGACATTGCAATCCCTTGAAAATAATGTATTTCATTAGCAATTTTTAATGCATTTTGTGCAGAAAGCAAAGCTGCATCTCTATCATTATTTCTTAATTCTGCTGATTCAGCATTCAATAAATCAACCCTTGTTTGTTCATCATCTATATTTTGTGAATAAACTTCTTGAATGTTAATAGTTTGTAATAGTACTATTAAGCAATTGATGATTAAAATATATGTTGATTTTATCTTCATTTAATTTACAGTTAGGTAGGGATATATTTTATCATAAAAATCGTCATAAATTAAATTAGCTTTTTTTATATCGCTAACTGATTTATAATCTCCTTTTTGTGTTCTGTACATTACAACAGATTTAGCAGTATAGTAATCAAAATATGGATGTTTCTTTAATTCCTGAATTGTTGCTTTATTAATATTAATCTTTTGAATAGCAGATGGATTAATTGTAAATGAGGCTTGAATCTGCATATATCTTGCTGAATCCATTCCAAAAACTTCGAGTAATTGTTCTTTTTTGATAAATCCACCCAATAAATCTCTATATTTGGCAATTCTGCGGGCAAAAGAAGCACCAATACCTTTTACTTCTTGTAAATCATTTGTGTCAGCAGTATTTACATCTACAATAAAAATAGGTTTTGCTTTGGTTTCATATTTGATATTTTCACGAGCTGATTTTGGATTTTCAGGTATTGTAATATAATTTTCCAATATTCGGTATTCTTCAATACTAATGCAAAACATCTTTTTAAAATCTTCTTTTTGATAAAATTTACCACCTTTCGAAAGATAATTTTGAATTACTTTAGCTTGTTTTTCACTTAATCCAAGTTTAATCCATTGTTCTTTAGTTGTTTCATTTGGATTAAAAGAGAAAGGATTCAGTTTTATTTCAGCAAAACCTCTATCACTATTATTAAAATCAAAAGCATTGCTTTTTTTATAACTATCAGAAGAAGTGTCAATAGAAGCTTCAAAAATTGCTATATCTTTATCGAGTGATGAAAAATTATTATTGGAGTTGCTTAAAGCAGGTATAATAAATAACTTCGAAATAATTAGTAATAAAATCAATATGAGCAATATAACAATACCTCTTCTCTCTCCTTTGCTAAAAGAAAAGAAAAACTTGAATTGAGTTATTATACTTTTTGGTTTTATCATTTATTTTATTCAAACGATTCCAATAATTTTATACTTCATGTTTAAACTAAAATTTCAGAATGTTATCTTTTGTAATTGTCATTTTCTGAATAAGAATCAGGTTCTTGCTTTGGTTTTGTAAATAATACCTTAGCAAAAAAATATAAAGTTACAAATGTTATTATTCCAATGGTTGTTAGCCATAAAATTAATGCCGATGTATTCATGTTAAAATCTCCCTTCTTTAATACGATTTCTATAAGCTCTATGTACTAAAAATGAAATAAAAACGAAAACACTAAGTAATAAAATACGCGTTCCATTTATTAAAAATAATTTCATTTCCAATTCATGTTTTATTACAATATCTGTTGCTGCTACTATCTGTTCTTTTAATGCACTGTTTGACAGCTGCTTTATCAAAGATCCATTGTCAAGTATCCATCCACTTCCATTCATTATACTATAAAATGCAGCTTGCCAATCATTGTTAAGAGGGGTTATTAGTGCACCAACAAAAACAAAAATTAGCAAAACTGGTGTAATAAATTTAATAATGTATTTATAAATTAAAGGTACTTTAATATCTGCACCATGATTAATTTCTTTCCATCCCTTTTTCATCCCAAAAAACCAGGCAAAAAGCACAGATTCTAACAATGCAAATACAAATAATGAAACTGTACCTGTCCAGTAATCATATTCATCAAAAACTCCTTGATTAAAGAACAGAACTGTCGGTAAACCTAAAATAAGAATAGTTATTCCGAAAGCTATTGCAGATTTCTTTTGATTCCATTTAAACTCATCTTGCATAAATCCCATACAAGGAATTCCCATTGCAAGAGATGATGTTATTCCTGCAAAGAACAACAATCCAAACCACATAATACCTGCTATTGCAGATAAAACAGATCCCCATTGTGCAAATAAATATGGTATCGTTTTAAATCCCATACCTAAACCACCAAGACTAGCTAATTCTTTTACTTTGTCGATGCCTAGATAACCTACAGAAATTGGGATAATTATTGCACCACCTAAAACAACTTCTACAAATTCATTCATCCAACCTGCTGACATAGCGTTGAGTGCAATATCGTCCTTTTCTTTCAGATAAGAAGCATAAGCTTGAATAGAACCCATTCCTAATGACAAGGTAAAGAAAATTTGTCCGGCTGCAGCCAACCATACTTTCGGATTTGTAATAGAATCAAAATTTGGTGTCCATAAAAAGTTTAAACCAACTGTTCCATCATTTATGGCTCCGTTGTGTCCAGATTTTAATGTTATAGCTCTGATTGCTAAAATAACACCAAATCCAATTAGCAAAGGCATTCCTATTTTAGCAACCTTTTCAACACCACCGCTTAAACCTTTTGATAATATCCAAACATTTAAAGCTAAGCAAAGTACAAAGAAAATGACAGATTCATAAGGAATTAAAGTGGTTTTGGTTAATGTAACATAGTTATTAAATATATTAACTACTCCTTCTTGCGAAAGTCCATTAAAAGAACCAATTGCAGAGTGAAAAACATAAGATAAAGTCCATGATTCAAGATAACAATAATAAGATGCAATTCCAATATTACTAAATATCCCGAATACACCAACATATTTCCATATTCTTCTCTTATCCATGCTATTCATCATAAATGGAGTAGAATGATTTCCAAATTGACCACCATATCTTCCAATTGACCATTCAACAAATAATAATGGAATTCCCATTAATAAAAAACAAACCAGATAAGGGATAATAAATGCACCACCTCCATTCTGAATAGCTTGTACAGGAAATCGCAAAAAATTACCAAATCCGACTGCATTTCCAGCCATAGCCAATATTAATCCAACTCTGGTTCCCCATTTTTGTTGTTTATCTGTCATAACTCAATGAGTATTAAATGAAATAATAAATTGTTAAATTTTCACAACAAAATTGCAAAAAAAAATGATTAAAACAACATTATTATTAAAAAAAATTATTACTATTGCACCTTAAAAGTAAAATGACTTAAATATTTATTTAACTAAGTTTAATTTTTTTTATAATTAGTCATTCAAATTTCATTTAAAAGCAACACAATCAATTATTAATCATTTAAATTTAAAATTATGAATATTTATCAGGAAGGATTTAGAGATGACATTTTTAGTTCAATCTTTAAATTAACCAGTAAAATCTGGTTAAAAATTACAGGAATTTATGTAATTAATTCAATTGTTGGAATAATTATGTTTATTCCGATAGCATTATTTTTGTTTAAAGATAATTTAGCTGTTTTTTTTACTATGAATAAAAGTGATCCAAAAGAAATTGCAAGCTTTTACCAGTCATTATTTACTGATTTTAGTGTATTGCTTATTTTTGGTATTATTATTATAGCTTTGATTTTTGTTTTGATTGGTTCCTGGGTAAATTATTTTTCATTAATTTTATCAGAGAATGAAATAAAAGGTGGCGATACATCTTTTGGTGAGATATTAAAAAAATCATTTAATAGCAAAGTTTTTTCCATTTTTGGATGTATATTAGTGATATATTTATTTTTTGTAGTTGGCGGTTTTGTTTCTGCTATTACAGCAATGATACATCCGATTATTGTTTTTTTTACCTTTTTAATTTATTTAATATTGATATTCAAACTTTTTCTTGTAATTCCAGCAATGATTTTGGGAAATAAATCATTAATGGAATCATTTGCTTTTAGTTTTAAACACATAACTTTTGTAAGAGCATTAAAATTATTTGGAATATCAATACTTGTTATGATAATTATTTTTTTCATTGCATTAATTTTTACATCATTAACCTCAATTTTTAAAGATTTTATGATAGTTGGAATTGTGATTAATTATTCATTTAATATCCTATTAGGTGGTTTTATGATGACTTTATTAGTTGCTGCAGGATCGGCAATGTATTATCGCTACTCAGAAGATATTGATAATGAAGATGAATTTACAATTGATGAACTTTTAGTTACTGATTAGTTTTATATTAAAGTCCTATCTTAGTATTGAATGAATTATTTTTTAAAGGATATCCTAAATTTTTTAATATTTTTATTAATGCTTAATTAATAAACAGTTGCAATTTTTTATTTTCTTTTGATTATTTTATAAGAGTTCGTGTAATTAGATTACAAAAAAATAAATCTGCGGATTTATGGGATATTTTATTTTTTTAATTTAAACTTCTATTTAGTGTTTGATAAAATATAATATCGAATAGAAATATGAAATAATAAAAATAGAGATTTTAATTTTCTTCCATTGATTTATAATAAAAATAAATTTAAAAATCATGTTATATATTATTTAAAACTAATATTTTATAATTGTAACTTTGTGAATAATAGCAACTTAAAAATTGTTGATAAATATTCTAAAAATTTTCAGCTTTAAATCAAAAATTGTTGTAAATTTGTTAATTCAAAAAATATGTATTAATTTTTTTGTTAATTAATTTAAAAAAATTTGCTATGGAAATAGATAAGCCAGTTAAAATCCTTTTCGCAGAAGATAATCCTGATGATTTAGAATTGGCAATGAGAGAATTATCTCAAAATGGAATTGAACATACCGCATTAAATGTAATATCACCTGAGAAATTTATTGAAGCTTTGCATAATTTCAAACCTGACATAATTATATCAGACTTAAGAATGCCTTTTTTTGATGGAATTCAAACCTTGCAATTTTCATTATTGCATAATCCCGACATCCCATTTATTATGCTTACTGGATCTACTGACGAAGAAACAGCTGTTGCATGTATGAAAGCAGGAGCTACTGATTATATTATAAAGGACAGGCTAAATATGCTTCCATTTTCAGTAAAGGATGCTATTCAAAATAAAAAATTATTGAATGAAAAGCAAGAGGTTGAACGAATTTTAGCAGAAGAGGAAAAAAAATACAGATTGCTTTTTGAAACCATGACCCAAGGTGTGATTTATTATAGTCCCAGAGGTGAGATTTTATCAGTAAATCCAGCAGCCGAACGAATTTTAGGTTATGATGCTGAACGACTTAAAGGTTTGAAATTATCAGATGTAAAATGGAAAACTATTTACGAAGATGGAAATGATTTTCCTGTTGATTTCCATCCTGCAATTTTAGCATATAAAGGTAAACGGAAAGTTAACAATGTTATTATGGGAATAATCAAACCTAACAAACATGATATTATATGGTTAGATGTTTCCGCTGTTCCACAATTTGATGAAAAAACTAATTTTCCCTATCAGGTTTATACTACTTTTGAAGATATTTCAGAAAAAATGAAAACTCAATTAGCGCTTAAAACCAGTGAGGAGAGGTTTAGATTATTGTTTGAGGAAATGAATAACGGATTAGCATTACATGAAGTTATTTTTAATGAAGATAACAGACCTATTGATTTCAAATATATTAAAGTCAATTCAACATTTGAAAAATTAATGGGAATTAATGCAAATGATCTTATTGGTAAAACTATGTATGAAATAAATCCTGATTTTGATGTTCTTTTGTTAAATCAATATTGTAATGTAGCAATTTATGGAGAACCCATTCAATTGGAAGAAGATAATAAGGAATTAGGGAAATATTTTGATTTAAAGGTTTATAGTCCTCTTAAAAATCAATTTGCCATTATTTATCAGGATATTACTGCAAAAAAAAAAGTTGAAAATGAATTAAAATTAAAAATTGAAGAGTTTGATCAATTTTTTTCAAATTCAATAGATTTACTATGTATTGCAACAAAAGATGGTTGTTTAAAACGGATAAATAATGAGTGGGTTAAAGTTTTGGATTACAAATTATCTGAAATGGAAGGTAAATTTCTAATAGATTTTATACATCCCGAAGATATTGATGATACAAAATTGATTTTTAATAAGTTAACAACAAATTCTGATGCCGAAACTTTTATAAATCGTTTGAAATGCAAAAATGGAAATTATCGATTTATTGAATGGAAATTTTATTCATTAAATAATTTAATTTTTGCTACTGCAAGAGACATTAGTCAACGTATTTTAGATGAGGAAGAAATCAAAAGAAAAAATAATGAACTAGTTAAAATAAATGCTGAAAAAGATAAGTTTTTTTCAATTATTGCCCATGATTTAAAAAGTCCATTTAATGGACTGCTTGGTTTATCGGAAATGTTAGCTGATGATATTGAACAGTTTTCTAAAGATGAAATTCAAAATGTTGCTAAAAGTATGAAATCATCAGCAACTTATCTTTTTAAATTGTTGGAAAACTTACTAGAATGGTCTAGGATACAAAGAGGTGTTATTAAAAACAATCCAATTAATTGCCAATTAACAGAATATTTCAATCAAAATATTTCTCTAAATAGTACTTTAATAAGTCAAAAAAGTTTAAAAATTTCAAATACAATTGATTCAGATTTATTTGTCTCTGCCGATTCACATTTTTTGAATTCAATAATAAGAAATATAATCTCAAATGCTATTAAATATACTAGAATTGATGGATTGATTGAAATATCAGCAAATAAATTAAATGAAAAGCTTGTGCATATTTCAGTTAACGATAATGGAATAGGGATTTCTGAAGATTATAGAGATGAACTTTTCCGAATAGATCAGATAAATTCTTCACCCGGAACTGAAGGAGAAATGGGAACTGGGCTGGGTTTAGTTCTTTGTAAAGAATATATTGAAAAAAGTGGTGGTAAAATATGGATTGAAAGTGAGTTAGGTAAAGGAACAACAATAAATTTCACACTAAAAACTGTTTAATTCATTTAGCAAATATTATATGATGAAAAGGTTCTGTAATAATTTACAGAACCTTTTTTATTGCTTATCATATTGCTGTATTTCGTCAAAAACAAATTCAATAGAGATTCCAGCTGTTTTAAACATTTCTTCAGATTCAATACCAGTGTGATATTTGCGTTCACAAACAACACGTTTTATTCCACAATTAATAATCAGCATAGCACAAGTTCGACAAGGAGTCATTCGGCAATAAAGAGTTGAACCATTGAGAGATATTCCCATTTTAGCAGCTTGACAAATTGCGTTTTGCTCCGCATGAACAGTTCTCACACAATGATTGGTTATTTTTCCATCCTCGTGTATTACTTTTTTAAATAAATGACCCTCTTCGTCGCAATGTGGTAAACCCATAGGAGATCCTACATATCCGGTAACTAAAATCTGTCTGTCTCTGGCAATTACACAACCACTTCTGCCTCTGTCGCATGTAGCTCTTTTTGCTATTGTATTCGCAACCTCTAGAAAATATTCATCCCATGTTGGACGTACATATTTGTCTTCAATCATATTTTATAATTTTGTTAATCATTTTAATTTAAAAATAATTTAAATATTTTAATTAAGAATTAATCTTTTTTAAAATTTCTTCAATTTTATAATGTAAATCTTCCATACTTCCTGAATTCTCAAAGACAAAGTCAGCCATTTCAATACACTTCTTTAAGTTTTGCTTATTTGGATCTTCTGTATTCATCTCCCGGCTTTCATTTTGTATAAAAGTATCATAGCTGATTTTATCAGTTTCCGAGTTCCTTATTACAATTCTTTCATATCTTATGTTCGGTTGTGCATCTATTGCAAATAAGTAAAAGTTTCCTTTTTTTCGAAGTGATTCTATTTCACCAGGTGTTCTGATACTTTCAATAATACAATTCTGACCGGATAAAAAAGCTTTTTCAAATAATTGATCTGTAACATAAGAAGGCGAATGCTTTGCCCGCATTTCATTAGCAACAATTACCATATTATCTCTATTAACGGTTAAATGTTTTTTTTCAATTTCTTCTATTAGGTAGCTTCTTACAGAGTAGTGTTTGAATTGTTTATATTCAACTAAATATTCAACAATAGTTCCTTTTCCTGCACCTAATGTACCTGTAATACCAATTATCAGCATATTCAAATATTTCTAAACAAATATAAACTTATTAAAAGTCTTTTGTTAACAAAAGTATTAATTAAAATGATATTTGAAATCATTTATTTTATAAATTTGTTTAAAAATAAAAAGAAAATAGCATGAATGAGTTATATCCTTTAAAATTTACTCCTGTTTTTAAAGATAAAATATGGGGTGGAAGCAAAATTAAAACAGAATTAGGATTGGATTTTTCGCCATTACCTAACTGTGGTGAAGTATGGGCTTTATCAGGAGTAAATGAAAATATTTCTATTGTTTCGAACGGTTTTTTAGAAGGTAATGAGTTGAATGAACTGATTGAAATATATATGGGTGATTTGGTAGGAGATTCCATTTATGAAAGATTTGGATATGAGTTTCCTCTTTTGATTAAATTTATTGATGCAAACGATTATTTATCAATACAGGTACATCCGGATGATGAATTAGCTGCAAAGCGTAAAGTTGGTTATGGGAAAAGTGAAATGTGGTATATTATTAAGGCTGATAATAATGCCGAATTGATTAGCGGTTTCAATCAGAAAATGAGCAAAGATAGTTATATTAATCATCTTGTAAACAAAACATTAAAGCAAATTTTGAATATTGAAAAAGTGAAACAGGACGATGTATTTTATATTCCTGCCGGTAGGGTTCATGCTTTATGCCCTGGTCTATTATTGGCAGAAATTCAACAGACTTCTGATACAACTTATCGTATTTATGACTGGGATAGAGTTGATGAAAAAGGAAATTCACGTCAACTGCATACAGAAGAGGCACTTGAAGCAATCGATTTTGATTTTTATTCAAATTATAGAACAGAATATAATCCTAAAAATAACAAAACGGTTACATTGTTGGAAACTCCTTTTTTTACGACCAATATTCTAAATTTCAATCAGATAATACAAAAAGATTACGAGGAACTTGATTCGTTTGTTATATATGTTTGCACTGAAGGTAAAGGTGAATTGCATTATGGAAATGAAAAGATTGATTTTAAAAAAGGGGAAGTAATATTATTACCAGCTTCACTCAATAAGATTCAGTTACTTCCTTTTGAAAACACTAAATTATTGGAAACATATATTGTTTTGGGAAATATTTAAAATACTTGAAATTAGTAAAGAAAGTTCGTATTTTAATAATACCACTTGGATAATTGTAAATAAGTATAATTGAATAAATTAAGAGGGGTTCTAAAATTTGATTTTGTGAGGCGAACAAGATTTTAAAAACCGCAGATTACTTATGTAAATGAAGATTTTTAAATTGATGTTCAACGAAGAAGAATTATTTTAAAGAAATTCCGTTAAATAAGTTACATTTTCAAAAAATAGTTTTATGCCAAAGAAAAAAACAAAGCAGAGAAAAATATTTGTATTGGACACATCTGTTATTCTTTATAATCATAATGCAATTAATAGTTTTGAAGATAACAATGTTGTTATTCCTATTACCGTTTTGGAAGAATTGGATAATTTCAAAAAAGGAAATGATATTATTAATTTTGAAGCTCGTGAATTTATCCGGATAATGGATAAGCTCTCTGAGAAATATACATTGCAAGACTGGATTCAACTGGATTATCCTGGTGCTGGAAAGTTTAAAGTTGCAATGGATGAAATTAGCGATATTGATGCACAAAAGATTTTTGGTGAAAATAAACCTGACCATCGTATTCTAAATACTGCTTTGGTAATTACCCGAGATAATCCTGATTGCAAAGTCATTGTGGTTACAAAAGACATTAATCTCAGATTAAAAGCAAAAGCATTAAATATGCCTGCTGAAGATTTTCAAACAGGCAAAATACAAAATGTAGAAGGTTTATATACAGGCAAAACGTTGATAGAAGGTTTATCCAAATCCATAATTGATAAAATATATGAAAAAGGGGAATGTGAACCATCTGAAATTGGACTATTAAATCCTATTCCAAATCATTATTATATTGTAAAGAATACTAAAAATTCGGTATTAGTTTTTTATAATCCAATTAATAATAAAATTGAAAGACTTGAAAAGAGATCTGCATATAGAATAACACCGCGAAATGCAGAACAGGTTTTTGCATTACATGCTATTATGAATCCTAATGTGAAATTGGTTACTTTGCAAGGGGTAGCAGGAACTGGAAAAACGTTGCTGGCATTAGCTGGTGCTTTGGAACAAAAAAGGATGTTTAAACAGGTTTATCTGGCTCGTCCCATTGTACCACTTGGAAATAAGGATATTGGCTTTCTTCCTGGTGATATAAAAGCAAAATTAAATCCTTATATGGAACCTTTGTTCGACAATCTAAAATATATTAAAAATCAATTTATTGAAAAAGATAAGGAATATAAATCTATAACTGAAGATATTGAAAAAGAGAAACTAGTTATACAGCCTCTTGCTTATATAAGAGGACGAAGTTTATCTGATATTTTTTTTATTGTTGATGAAGCCCAGAATCTTACACCTCATGAAGTTAAAACTATTATTTCACGAGCAGGTGAAAACACAAAAATTATCCTTACTGGAGATATTTATCAAATTGATACTCCATATCTTGATTCTCAAAGTAATGGACTTTCATATTTGATAGATAAGATTAAACATCATCCAATTTATGCCCATATCCGACTTGAGAAGGGCGAAAGATCAGAACTGGCAAATTTAGCTAACGACTTATTGTAGAATATTTTTTGGTTTATAGTATCGGATTTTGTTTTGATTCCAATTTTACAATTTTAAAAAGATTGTAAAGCAACATATAATCCAATCCGTTATAATTGCCACCAATACCGTTGGTTTCTCCCATTTGAGTTGCTTTTTTATGATGCCATTTGTAGGAAGATAACCACCCACTTCCTAAATGATTATTACCCAGATAATAATTATAAGGACCTTCATAAGGAGCTGAATTTAATTGCTCTAAAGCTTTATCCATTCTTTCATTCATACTTTTACGTTTGTTATGTAATACTTCCCAAGACAATACATAAAAAGTATCCCAATCCTGCTTTTTTGTTTTAGCTTTTATACCAAAATAAGTTGTATTCATTTTAAATAATAAACCTATTATAGGAATTGTTGCCCTCCATGAATCACCAATTACAGCCATTGTTGTAATCATAGTTGTATTATCTGCATTTGGGTTTGGAAAAAATTGTCCCATTTGAAAAAATAATTCCTGTGGATATCGTGTAATTTTCTTTCCAAGATTATCATAATCAGGGTTGAAAAACTGTGCAGCTTTCATAAATCCATGAGCATAAAACCAAGCTAAACCACCTTCATAAGCTTTTAATTTTTTACCATTAGGTCGAAAAATATTCCATCTCAAACTCATAGTTTTGCCATAAATACGAGAAGAGTTACGAATATAGTCTATTAGATTAATTGCAATTCCTTTTGACATTTCTTTCGATAAAGAGTTGTCGGGCATACATTTATAAACCAAAGCCAAACCATATAATAAGCCAATAGCCTCATCCTGACTCATTGCTTTTGGAATCGAATCGCATTCTGATATTTTATTTACCCATCCAGGATGTCCAGCAGGTAAATTCCCAAATGTCTTTTTTGTATTATTCCAAATATCAGTAGCTTGTAAATTATTATTAAAATAAATTTTACGTTCATTATTGTTCAGGAAATCACAAGGAACACTCTCTCTAACAAAAAAACCATCAAAGCTATCTTTAACATTCTTAAAAATAATAGATTCAACTTTATCAAGATAATTGATATATTGATATAAAGCCAAATTTAACTCATGTTGTGTTTCATTTGCTTTTTCATCCTTGGAATCCTTAAGTAGTTTAAATTCAGTTGCAAGCATCCCAATATAATAACCAAAATAAATTCCATGCTGTCCAAAATTAAGATCATCAGCACCATAGTCAAATCGGTTTCTTATTCCTGCTATCTGGCTTTCGCCTCTTGCTTCACCAGGCAAAACAAAATATTTCAATCTTTCGCGATAATGCCAGTACTTTGCATTATTTATCGAATCATTCTGAGAAAATAAATTTATAGTAATAAATGATAAAAATATAAAGAAGGATAATTCTTTTTTCATAACAACAGAAACAATAAATTATTCAATTTATCCAGATAATTGAGCCTTTAGATGTTAAATAATTTCAGCAATAACAGTTTTACCTCCAACAACTTTCTGATTAATTTCTATATTAATCCTTGCATTTAAAGGTAAAAATAAATCTACTCTGGAACCAAATTTTATAAAACCAAGTTCGTTACCTTGATCTACAATATCGCCAACATTAGAATAACATACAATACGCCGGGCAACAGCTCCGGCTATCTGACGAATTAATATTTGGACACCATTATCATTTTCAACAACTATAGTTGTTCTTTCATTTTCTGTTGAAGATTTAGGATGCCAGGCAACTAGAAATTTCCCAGGATGATATTTGAAAAAAATTACTTTTCCACTTAATGGATATCGGTTTACATGAACATCATTTGGAGACATGAATATTGAGATTTGTCTTCTTTTTTCATTAAGAAATTCAGGTTCATTCACTTCCTCAATTACAACTACTTTTCCATTCGCCGGACATAAAATTAAATTCTCGTTTCGTTCAATTTCAAAAATAGGTACTCTAAAGAACCTAACAATTAAAATATATAATACTGAAAGTAAAATTACAGTTAAATAAATAATATAAGTAAATTCTTTTAAGTATATGATTTCTAAAGCTATTATTCCCAAAAATAAGGCTAGTGAAACCAATAATATTTTGTATCCCTCTTTATGAATTTTCATGATATATTAAATTAAAATAAATTGATTAATAAAAGGTAAAAAAACACAAATGGGGCTGCAATTAAAACAGCATCCAATCTATCTAATATACCACCATGTCCGGGAAGTATGTTTCCCGAATCTTTAATATTTAAACTTCTCTTAAATAGAGATTCTATTAAATCGCCAATTGAACCAAAAACCACAATAATTACTGCCATTCCAATCCATTCAATAACAGTTAATTCTGCAAAAAATAACGATAGGATATAAGCACCTGAAATACTAAAAAGAAATCCACCAATACTTCCTTCCCAAGATTTTTTTGGTGATATTCTTTCAAATAGTCTGTGCTTACCAAATTTAACTCCAACCAAATACGCAAATGTATCATTAGTCCATATTAAAATAAAGAAACCCAACAACAATCCTTTTTTAAAAACTCCACTTTCTAACGAAATATTTGGTATAAATACTAATAATGAAAGTGGTAAAGCAATATAAACTAATCCCAATAGGGTAGTAGCAATATTTTGTAAAGGATATTGTTTTTTACTGAATAATTCGAAAATAAATAGTAAAAAAGAAAACGGAATAAGTATTAATAAATATACGAGGCTATTTGAATTAAAAGCTGCATTAGCAGAAAATACAAACATAAATACAGTAATTAATAAACCTGCTAAAACATGAGGTTTAACCTTATCTGAACTAGTAATATTATAAAATTCCAATAAACCTGCAATTGCAAAACCTGCAAATACAATATAAAAAAATAATGGATGAATTAGAATTGAAGTAACAATTAATGTTACATAAACCGAGCCTGTAATAGTTCTTGTGAAAAAATTATTTAGTTTCATTTAATTTCAGAAATAATTAATTTAGCTCTCAAAATATCATTAATATTTACATATAATTCGATATCGCCAAAAAAATACATTGAATCCTGTTTGTTTATGATAAATGATTCAATACTATTTTCCTGTAATAAACTTTTAGCTATTTCAATCTCATATAATTGATTAGAAGAAAAAATCACAACTAAATCATTTTCCATAAGCAAGATTATTGTATAATATTATCAATTAGGAATACGAAGACTTCTTTTGGTCCATGAGAACCAATAATATTTGAATTTTCAATTTCCATATTTCTACTAGGACCACAAATTATTGAAATCATTGAAGGCAAAGAAGAAT
>CAZYEM010000093.1:11844-14250 GCA_964646395.1 uncultured Bacteroides sp. | reverse complement strand
CCGCCATCCGGGCAATAAAATAAATAAATTAACTTAGTAATGTGCCCAGAACAAGACTCGAACTTGCACGACCTTTCGGTCACTACCCCCTCAAAGTAGCGTGTCTGCCAATTTCACCACCTGGGCTAAAGGTTTTGCAAAATTAAGAAAAAAATCAAATTAAAACCATTATTTTAAATTTAAAAATAAACAACTATATTCCAACAACTTCCAGTTTGCTTTTACCGTTTGTCAACTTAATAACTCGTATTTGAGTTGCAATTCTTTCTGTCATTTCCTGTACATGGGAAATAACACCAACTTTACGACCCTGATTATGTAATTGCTCCAGTGCATCCATTGCAATCGATAATGTTTCAGGATCTAAAGAACCAAAACCTTCGTCAATAAATAAACTTTCAACTTTCATTTTGTTTGAAGAAAGTGAAGCCAATCCCAAGGCCAAGGCCAATGAAACTATAAACGATTCACCTCCTGATAAAGAATGAACAGATCGAATTTCATTACCCATGTCTTTATCAACAACCTGCAGAGCCAATGAATTGGGTATCCGTCCCAGATTATAGCGATTACTCAGCAATTTCAAATGTTGATTAGCAAATCGTAAAAGGATATCCAAAGTATATTCCTGAGCAATTTGTCTGAATTTTTTTCCATCAGCCGAACCTAATAAATCATTTAATTTATTCCAGTTTTCAACAATAGTTGCTTTTGAATTTATTTTCTGTAATATCTCACCTATTTGCGCTTTACTTTTCTCATCAATTTTTAGTTGAAAGTCGAAATCATTCTTTTCTTTGGAAAAAACTTCATATTTATTCTTTACATCTTTGTATAAATCAGTAATTTCATCTAAATTTCTCTCAGAAATTCGTTTGCTAAAATGTTCATTGTATTTTTTTTCACGTTCAGTTAAAATAGCTTTATTTTTAGTAATAGATTCATTAATTTCATTCAGAACTTTACGTTCCTCTGTTATCCATTCTTTTGTATAAGTTAAGAATTTAGAGACGAACTCATAACTCAAATTGCTATTATTCTCAGCATTATAAATTAATATCCAATTTTCCAACTTGTTTTTTTGAATAGTAATCTGATCTTTTAAATTTTCAATTTCCTTCTGCAACTGAGTCTTTTTAGCATTACACATTATCATTTCATTATTTATTTTGTCTAGTTTTTCCTGAATATGCTTTTGAAGAATCTGAGCTTTTTCAATTTCACTAATAAACTCTTGTTCAACTATTTTAATTGATTTTCCTTCGAACAAAAGACTTCTGTTTAATTGAAAAGAAGAAAGAACTTTATAATCTTCATCTAACTTTGTCTTAATCTTATTAACATTTTCTAAAATTTCAACAAACTGAATCTTATTTACACCAACTTCTGATTCGCAAACACTTATATTTGACTTACAATTTTCTAATTGTTTTACTTTAAAAAACCAATCTTCAGTCCAGTTTTTTAGTTTCTTTTCAAATTCAGTTGAATCTTTATGCCACTCATTGAGCCAATTAGAATTTGTAAAATAATTATTTAGTAATATTTCTATTGACTCTGATTCAAATTCTATCTGCTTTAAAACAACATCAATATTTTGTAATTCATCCAATTTTTTTGTCTTTTCAATTTTAGCATTATCAATTTTATTATTATGACCAATCAATTCTTTTTCTAACTTTTCAATTTGATTTTTTATATTTTCGAATACAATTCTTATATTTTCATAGTTTTTTATAATTGATTGAATATCTGCTATATCTTTTTTAATAAATGCTATTTTATCTTCAAACCATAAAGATTTATCTTCTTCAGGTATATTTATTAATTCTTCCTCAAATATAAATTCATTCCACTTATGTTGATAATCTATAAGTTTAATTGATTTTCCCTTCAAATCCTTATTTAGAAAAATCAAATCACTTTGAAGTTTCTCGCAATAGTTTTCCAAACCGGAAACTTTCCCCAAACAATGGTCATAATGATTATTACGTTCAATGTTTTCATTGATTAATTGCAAAAGGACCTGATGGAATTGATCAGCATTATTTTGATAAGGATGAACAATACTTCCACAAACCGGACAAGGCTCATTTTCCGATAATTGAGAACGCATTAATTCAACATTTTCTGTAGTTTCCAACTCTGCTTTTGAAAGCATTTTTTGACTTTGTTCCTTTTTAGCTCGCGCAATTATCAAATTATTTCTTTCAGCTTCAAGTGTTTCCCACTGAGAATTAAAATCTTTTTCACAGGTATTTATTTTCTGTTTTAAAAAGTTACAATCTTGCAAAGTTGAAAATAAGAGATCCCAAATTCCTTTTGCACAAGAATTTAATTCGATTGCACAATTTAAATCTTCTATTTTATTCTGTATCGCTCGTTTAATTGGTCTTGCACCGAATA
>CAZYEM010000093.1:0-11834 GCA_964646395.1 uncultured Bacteroides sp. | reverse complement strand
CTTCTATTTTATTCTTATAAAAATCAATTTCAATAGATTCTATTTTTTTCTGATTATCTTCAAAAGCTGAATTTAACTTTTTTTCTAATTCTTTTTTAGTTTCTAATTCATTTTCAGCAGTTTTTATAAATAATTCTAATTCATTTTTATGTTTTTGTTTTAATTCTCTCTCCGTTATCAGATTTTCTTTCTGAGAAAAGTATTTTTTAAAATCTACTAATTTAGAGATAATTAAATTAAAATTTTCAGCAATAGACAATCTGTTGATATTTTCATTTTTCCATTTTTCTAAATCTGAAAATAATTTTGCAAGATTTGTCAGATCTTTTTCCTTATTTCTTAAATTTAATTCTTTTTGATTTTTAATCTCAAGTGCTGTATTGTATTCTTTTTCTGCAACTTCCAAATACGATTGTTTTTCTGCAATTATAACATCCAATTTTTTTGTTTTTTCAATATCCGATTGAGCATTTTTTTGATTACTTATTGCTGTTTTTAACAATATATCGGATTCTAAATTTTCAGATTTCAAACTATTAAACTGATTTTCTATACTTTCTGTTAATAAAACAAGTTTCTCAAGTTCTTCGTTTTTTTCTAACAGAACTATTTCTGCATTTATTTTTGATTCATAAAATATTCTGGTTTCTTGTATATTTTCTATAGTTTTTAATTGCAGAAATTTTCCTTCAGAATTTTCTTTAATATCAAATGAAGTTTGCAAATTAAGTTCGGCTTGTTCTTTGTCGTTTCGAACTTTATAAAGTTCATTATTCCATTCAATTTCTTTTATTAGAATTTTACTTTCATTTTCAAGTAGCAATATTTTATCAATAAGTACTTGTTTTTGAATCTGAATATCATGCAATTCTATTTCCGACAAAGAATTAATTCCTTCAATATTTCGCTCAAGATCTTTTAATTCCTGTTCAGCAAGTTTATATTTCTCATATATCCTTTTGGAAATTTCAGAGTAGATGTCAGTTCCTGTTAGTTTTTCCAACAATGATGACTTTTCATCTTTGTCTGCTTTTAGGAAAGCAGTAAAATCTCCTTGAGCCAATAATACAGAACGTGTAAACTGATCGAAATTAAGTCCGATAAGCCGTTCAATTTCTTTTAATGTTTCCAGCTTTTTTTCAGGAAATCTTACAGATGATGAAAGGTTAAACAATTCAATTGTATCATTTTGCAAACTTCCATCAGCTTTGTTTCTTGCTCTTCTAACTGACCAAACTGCACGATAACTACTCCCATCTATACCTTGAAAATCAACCTCAGAAAAACCTTCAGCTGTTCCTTTTCTCAATATATTCCGAACATCGCCCTGCCCAATTTTATTATTAACAACATCTTGTATCTCAACACCCATTTCTTTTGCAATGATATGTCGTGGTGTTTTAGAAAATAATGCCAGGCATATTGCATCCAAAAGTGTTGATTTTCCAGCTCCTGTAGATCCTGTAATTGCAAAAATTCCAGCAGAAGATAAAGGTTCTCTTGTAAAATCTATTTCATAAGTACCTTCTAATGAAGCAAGATTTTTAATTCTTATTGCTAATATTTTCATTAATTAAGAAGTTAAAGTTTAAATTCATTTTCATTAAAATTAATTTCGTTATAAACTTCATTAAAAAGTTTATTTAATTCTTCCGGTATTTCAGTGTTATATCTGGATTTAAAAATTTTATCAAAAACTTTAACTGGATGTAATTCCTGTAACTGATCGAATGTCATAACATCATCAATTTCATTGGTTTTATTATCTTTAAATTTTATATCTATTTTTGCTAACCTTACTTTTTTATTTTCAATAGAATTTTCAATTTTATATCTTAAGTCAGGTTCTGGTTCAACTAATTTGACTCTAACCTCTAAAAAAGGAAAACAGTCAGTATCATTATCAATATCAATCAATTGACTTAATTCAAAAAGAACTTCAGATAGCTCTTTATGCTCCTTTGGAATTCTTATTAAGTCAACAGCACGAGGTATTTCTACTGAATGTATATTTAAAGATTTGTCATTTTCAATATCAAAAACGATTACTTTATGATTATAATTTAATTCTGAAAATGACATTGGAATAGGACTTCCTGAATAACGAATATTCTCTTTTCCTCCAACTATCTGAGATTTATGAATATGACCTAATGCTGTATAAGCGATTCCATTATTAAATGCTGAAGGAGAAACGAATTCTAATCCACCCATTATAATACGTTCACTTTTGTCATTTTCAGTAATTTGAGCATTTAATGTGTGTAAATGTCCCATTGCAATTATAGCCTGATTCGTTTCCCTTTTTAGATCAGCTAACTTATAAACTTCGTTGTATAATTCAGCAATACCTTCAGAATAGGATGAATGCTTTTCTCTTACTAAAGAATAATCACCCGGACGCAAAAATGGTATTGCTATACACCAGGCTGCTATTTTATTATTTCTATTGTGTATTGGAATTATCAGTTTCTCATAATTAATTATTCCATTTGTATCCCGCTCAATATTACCTATAATATTAATATTTAAGTGTTTCAATATCGGATTTGGAGCTTCCAAACGTGCAGCAGAATCATGATTTCCGGCAATTATGATAATCTGTAAATTAGGACAAGTTGTGGAAGATTCAACCAAAAACTTGTAAAACATTGTAATTGAAGTTGCTGATGGATTTGATACATCAAAAATATCACCACAAACCAACATAACATCAATCTCATTTTTAATTAATATTGATAATAGGTTATTAAAAAAAGATTGATGTTCAAAAGTTCTGTCATATTCATAAAATGTTTGACCTAAATGCCAATCTGCAGAATGTAAGACTTTTAAATTCATAATTATTTTGTTTTTAAAATTATCTGATAATTTGATATTTCAAAAAATATTAAGTAAAAATCACAAATGGGGTTTATTTATATAATAAAAAAACCGTTGCTTTTTTATGATAGTCAAATTTTGTTTTTTTCCAGTAAGCAATTGATTTGCTTTTAATAGATTCTTTTTCAAGGGAGATGTCACATGCTACACATAACATTGTATCATTCCTGCATGTACTCATCAGGGCTTCAATTAATTGATTATTCCTATATGGAGCTTCAATAAATATCTGAGTCTGATCATTCTGATATATATTTCGTTCGATTTCTTTAATTTTATCTGAACGCATTTTTTTATCAATAGGTAAATAACCTAAAAATGCAAAATTCTGTCCGTTAAATCCGGAAGCCATTAATGACATTAATATAGATGACGGACCAACCAAAGGAATTATATCAATATTCTTTTCCTGAGCAATTTTAACTATATCAGCACCTGGATCAGCTATACATGGAACTCCAGCTTCGGATAATAATCCTATATTATTCCCATTATCAATAACTTCGAGATAATTTAGTATTTCTTCAAATTTAGTGTGCTCATTTAAAATTAAAAATGTTAAATCATCAATGGGTTTTATTATACCTGCTTTTTTTAAGAATCTTCTAGCAGTTCTGACTTCTTCAACTATAAAAGTATCAATTTTATTGATTATTTCAACATTATATGAAGGGATAACCCTATTAACAGGACTTTCACCTATTGTAGAGGGTATTAAATACAACTTGCCTTTTTGCATCATATTGAATTTTAGTTATTTTTCCATGGCAAACAATCTAAATCAACATTGCCTCCCGAAATAATTATTCCAATTCTCTTATTTTTATATTCAAATCTATTTTCAATGATTGCAGCTAGCGTAACAGCTGATGATGTTTCAATAATCATTTTAGTACTTTCCCAAAACAAACGCATAGCATTTATAATTGAATCTTCGTTAACAGTAACAATCTGATTTACATAAGTTGATATAATGGGAAAAGTCAGGGAACCCAATGATGTTCTTAATCCATCAGCAATTGTAGTTGGATTAACTGATGGGATAAATTTCTTGGAATAAAATGATCTGAATGCATCGTCAGCTTGTGATGGTTCAACTGCAATTACTTTTGTTCTTGAAGAAAAATAACAGGCTGATAATGAAGTACCACTTAACAATCCACCACCACCGACCGGAGCAAGTACTAAATCGAGATTATCAATATCTTCTAATAGTTCTTTTGCTGCAGTTGCCTGTCCTGCAATAATTTTATAGTTGTTATAAGGATGAATTTCTATAGCTCCGGTTTGATCAATTACTTTTTGTAGTGTATCTTCACGTGCTTGTAAAGTTGGCTTGCAAAATGTTATTTTACCTCCATAGGCCTTAACTGCTTCAATTTTAACTCTTGAAGAATCTTCAGGCATCACTATATAAGCTTCCAAATTTCTTAATGAAGCTGCTCTTGCTAATGCTTGAGCATGATTGCCAGAAGAATGTGTTGCTACTCCGTTTCTAATTTCATGTTCATTTAATGAAAAAACGGCATTTACTGCACCTCTCGTTTTAAATGCACCTGCTTTTTGCAAATTTTCACATTTAAAAAAAAGTGAAGTTTCAAACATTTTATTTAACCGTTCTGATGTAATTACTGGAGTGTGATGAATATAGGGATTTATCCTTTCGGCCGCTTCAATAATGATGTTTTTATCAGGTATCATTTATACAATTGTTTCAATTATTTTATCACATGCAGCATCCAATAGTCTGTAAACCAACTCAAAACCATCTTTATTTCCATAATAGGGATCAGGAACAGAATAGTTAAGTTTCGGATTTACATTATTCATTATATAATCAGTTTTAGCCATATCATTTTCTGTTCTTGAAAAGGATTTTATAAAATGATAATTATTCTCATCCATTATGTATATATAGTCAAAATGATCAAAATCAGACACCTTAAATAATCGAGCACGTTTTTGGCTAATATCAATATTATATTTTTTTAATGTTGATTGTGCACGATTATCAGGAGAATCTCCAACATGAAATGATTCAAATCCAGCAGATTCAACTATAATATGTGTAATATTTGCTTTATGAAGCTTATGTTTTAAAATACCTTCAGCCATTGGTGAACGGCATATATTTCCATGACAAACAATTAATATTTTCATTCTTTAATACTAAAAAAATAAATGTAGGTTAATTAAAGCCTACACTTAACAAGAACAATGATTAATAACAAATTATTTTTTTTATAATTTTATCTTTTTTTCGAGTTCATCTACATTATTTTTGTATTTTTTATCAGTATCATAAAGATTGGAAACCGTTCTACATGCATGTAAAACAGTTGCATGATCTTTATTTCCACATTGTAATCCAATAGCAGCTAACGAAGATTTAGTTAGTTTTTTTGAAAAATACATAGCTAATTGACGTGCTTGTACTACATCTCTTTTTCTTGTTTTTGAACTAATTCTATCAACGGTTATTCCAAAATGGTCACAAACTATTTTCTGAATAAAATCAATAGAAATTTCTCGGGATGAATTTTTTACGAACTTATCAATCATTTGGCGTGCCAAATCCAGCGTAATAATTTTTTTATTAAGTGAGGACTGAGCTAATAATGAAATAAGTGCACCTTCCAGTTCCCTGATATTAGTATTAATACTATAAGCCAAGTATTCAATAACTTCATCTGACATTTCTATGCCATCATTATATAATCTTTTCTGTAAAATAGCCATTCTTGTTTCAATAGCAGGAATCTGTAAATCAGCAGATAACCCCCATTTAAATCTTGAAATCAGTCTAGGTTCCATACCTGTCATTTCAACTGGAGCTTTATCAGAAGTAATTACAATTTGTTTCCCCTTTTGATGCAAAAAATTAAAAATATGAAAGAAAATATCCTGAGTTTTTTCTTTACCAGATAAAAACTGTATATCGTCAATAATTAAAACATCAATCATTTGATAAAAATGAATAAAATCGTTTTGATTATTATTTCTTACTGAATCAATATACTGTTGGGCAAATTGCTCAGCAGTAACGTAAAGAACTGTTTTATCAGGAAAATTATTTTTAACCTGAATTCCAATTGCGTGAGATAAATGTGTTTTACCTAAACCAACAGCACTATATAATAATAAGGGATTAAATGCAGTTTTACCCGGATTTTCTGCAACTGCATAACCAGCAGATCTTGCTAAGCGATTACAATCACCTTCAATAAAATTATCAAATGAATAACGATCAATTAATTGTGAATGAATTTTAATTTTTTTTAATCCTGGAATTATAAAAGGATTGGGAATGTCTTTGGATGAACTTTTATTTATATCTATTGGCATACTTACTGCTTGATTTTGAACAGCTTTACGATTTGCTGTCGGAACATTAATAGTAAAAGGTGCATTTCCAAATGAAGAATTATCCATAATAATACTATATTCTAATCTTCCTTTTGCACCTAATTCTTTATTTATTGTTTTTTTCAATAAGCCAATATAATGTTCTTCAAGCCATTCGTAAAAAAATTGACTTGGAACCTGAATAGTTAGTACACTATTTTCAAGCTTAACAGGTTTTATTGGCTCAAACCAGGTTTTGAAACTTTGACTGTTGCCCAAATTATCCTTAATAATTGATAAACAATTATCCCAAACTTCTTTATAATGTTTTTCCATTGTCAACATTAATACTTTGTTTTTATTAGTTATTTGTTGTAGTATTTAAATTCCAATTCATTGTAAAAAAATGAATAAAAAAATAAAAAGGAAGATTATTTTTCAACAAAATTGATCAAAAAAAAGTTAGAAAAAAAATATAAAATCTCTTGTTTAATACTTTCTTTTTTTGTATATGCTCTTTTCTTGATTTTTTGTTTGTCTATAATGTCAATTTATAGTATTCCTCACAAAATGAATAAAATAAATATTAATCCTAAACTCATTTTAATTTTTACAATATTAATAAAAAAAATTGTAAAAAAAATTTTTTCTTTTATTTTTTTGCAATTTATAACAATTATAAATAAAGTTACAAAAAAGTTAATTTTGAAAAACAGTCTTTATACAACATTGATATATAATTACATAACAAATATGATAAAATTTAATTTTTTAATAATTAAATAGTTAATATTTTTGCAATAAAAATGTTTAAATCAGAAACGATAATTAGAGTTCGTTATGCCGAAACTGATCAAATGGGATTTGTTTACTATGGCAATTATGCACAATATTATGAAGTTGCGCGTGTTGAAGCATTGAGAAATATTGGTATAAGCTATAAATCACTGGAAGAATCAGGAATAATGATGCCTGTAGTTCAAATGAATATAAACTATAAAAAACCAGCTTATTACGATGATATTTTAAGAATAGTTACCAATATAAAATTTATACCTCCTTTAAAAATGGAGTTTTTATATGAAATTTATAATTCAAATAATATTTTAATAAATAATGGAGAAACAATATTGGTTTTTGTAAGTAAAGAAACTATGAAACCCTGCCAATGCCCATTATGGTTTATTGATATTCTAGAAAAACAACCAATTTAATAGATTTTAGTCGCTTACGTTATAAATTATTTGATACAAAACAGCTTTGATTCTTTCAAATTCAACCAAACCAGTAATCTCTGGTTTTGACATAATTAACATTGGAACAGACTCTTTAGATTTACTATAAGGAGGTTGAATGTAGTTTTCATGGCATAAAACAAACCCAAAGTTTTCGTAAAATCTAATTCGTTTTAATGATATATTATCATAAGGTAAATCAACTTCAAGAATTATTTGCTTATCCCGAACGCTTATAAATTGTTTTAAAACAAAAGATCCAATCCCTTCACTTCTATAATTCTCATCAATTGCAAAGTGTTCTATATAATAAAATTCAGACAGCTCCCAAATCGATAACATCCCAACTATTTCTATTTCAAATTTAACAGCATATAATGTAAACTGCTGATTTGTTATTAGTTTAATTACATCTACAAAATCCCGTCTCTCATTTTCGGGAAAAGAACTTTCGTAAATATATTTTATTCTACTAAGTGAATAATTATCATCTTCATTAACTTTAACTATCTCAAACATTTACAAAAAATTTCTTAACATTAATCTGATATAAAGATAATAATTCAATCTATATTGTTCATAGCCAGATAGTTTAATGCTTTGATAGTATAAGTTAAGTCCAGGATCAACACTAACTTTTTCATTAAAGTTTAAATTTACACCACAACCTCCAAAAAATCCAAATCCAATACCTCCTTGTCTTACTTCATAAGGTTGAGCTCCAGAACCTGGCACATAAGACTGATTTCCATATACATTAATAATACTAAAATCTAAGTCATTAATTGTAATTCCATTTTTTGTTACTAATGTATTTGTAAAATTCAAGCCACCATTTATAAAAAAGTTTGCCTTTTCTCCCAAATAATATTCTTTATGCAAACCAATATCAATATAGGTGCGTTCTTCTTGTCCGTAAATAGGAAAATATCTCAATGCAGGTTCAGATGTAAAGGTAGCAGAATCAATACTTAATGCAAATAATCCATTTGTATTGAGTTTAGAAAAATTAAATTGTATAAAAATACCTGTTGAATTATTATAATTATATCTTGCATAAAAACCTACCATAATTGAAGCATCGTAAGACATATTTCCAGGAATAGAATACAAACGAAAATTTCTTTCATTTAATTCATGTTTAATTTCATTATAATGATAGGTGTTCTTGAGAATATAGTTAATACTATTTTCGTTTTTAACAGTATCTCCATTGTAATTCATAGCATTATAGCTATTTCCTTTAATCATTCCCATGTTAATACCAAAAGTTAAGCCTCTCTTATCGATAGTTTTATCTTTTTTCTTCAAATCATAAACTGGCGTTAAATTTCCATTATCCAGTTTAAAACCAGCTGAAAACAATGAAGTATTTAACGAATTTTGACCAAAAATATTAGAAGTAATGATACAGACGCAAATAACAAAAAATATTAGTTTTCTTATCATATTTAATACATTTAAAAAAATAATGTACAAACCTACATTAATTTTAGTGATTATAAAAATGAAACGTACAAAACGAGCAATTATTTTAAAAAACACCTTGCAATTAATTTATTTTTTGTATCTTTGCAGCTAATAATAGAACGGCCCCGTAGCTCAACTGAATAGAGTATCTGACTACGGATCAGAAGGTTCCAGGTTTGAATCCTGGCGGGGTCACCTTTAAAAAGCACTTGTAGAAATATAAGTGCTTTTTCTTTTTACTTAAATTACTTATTTGTCAAAAAATTACCTATATTTGTATATAAAATAGCTGATATGGATTTAGAAAGTTTTTTTGCTTCGCCAGAGAGAACATCCTTGTCTCAAATAGATGTTGAGAATAGGGTTTTAGTTACAGATGAATATATTTGTGTAATTATAAATGCGATGCCTGAAATTGCTGCAATAATTAATAAAGACAGACAAATCGTGTTTTCTAACGATGCCCTTTTAAATTTTCTGGGTATTATTGATAAAAATGGATTATTTGGATTAAGACCTGGTGAAGCTTTAAATTGTATAAATGCAAATTTAATGGTGGCAGGATGTGGTACTTCTGAGAATTGCAAGTATTGTGGTGCTGTAAATGCAATTGTCGAAAGCCAGAAAAACAATACAAAAGTTACCAAAGAGTGCCGTATAACTGCAAAAGTGAATGATAAACATGAATTTCTGGATTTAAGGGTTACTTCTACACCATTTATTTTTAAGGATATAACATATTCAATTTTATCTGTTGATGATATTAGTGATGAAAAAAGAAGATCGATGCTGGAGCGTATATTTTTTCATGACATTATAAATATAGCTGGTGGTTTGAGAGGTTTTGCCGAACTTTTGAAAGAATCGCCAGATCCGAATGAAATGGAAAAATATATTAATGTTGTAGATAGGTTGAGTAATGAATTGTTAGAAGAAATTTTATCGCAGCGAGCTCTTGCAAATGCTGAGAATGGTGAACTTGAACCAAATTTCACAATGGTTTCTTCTTATGATATTTTGCGAGATAGTGTTTCTTATTTGTCTGTTCATTCGGTTGCTGTTAAGAAAAACATTGTTATACTTTCTGATGCCAATGATTTGAATTTTAAAACGGATGATGTTCTTTTGAAGCGAGTTATTATTAATATGCTTAAAAATGCGTTGGAAGCTTCCAAATTTGATGAAACGGTTACTTTGAATTGTATTTACGACACTGAAAGTATTATGTTTACAGTACATAATACTATATTTATGCCCAAAGAGGCTCAATTGCAAGTTTTTCAAAGATCGTTTTCTACTAAAGGGAAAAACAGAGGTTTAGGAACTTATTCTATTAAGTTGCTTACCGAAAGATATTTAAAAGGAAATGTCGGTTTTGAAACTAATCAGGAAGATGGAACTACATTTTTTGTAAAGCTTCCAAAGAAGTTATCAAATTAATAATAAATCCGGTTTTACTTCAAAAATCGGATTTTTTTGGCTAAATATCTCTGATTATATGAAGTATTGCATCGTTTGCAATATCAACAACAGTATATATACCAACAAAATTAGGAACAATTGCATTTGTTTTTGCAGTATCATCTATTTTATCAATTAACTCCGGAATAAACATTTAATTCCATTTTATTAATGCATTGACTATTTTTAATGATGATGGTCTAGTCTAAAATATGCTCATCTTTCTCAAAAACAGAATTTATTTCGATCGGTATTCCTTTACTTGCTAAGAATTTCAAAATCTCCATTCGATTTTTAAAAAATCTATGTGTGCATGAATTTGATGATTTAAACAATTTTGAAAAGGTTTTACCCTCATATACGAAAACAATCATTGGTTGCTTGGCTCCTTCTGTATGAACATATCGGATATTTTTGATTTTTGAATAAGGAATGACTTTTTCATGATTACAAAAACGGAAAAAATATACAATTTTAACTCTATCGTAAAAAAAATAATAACGATTAACCCATAGTGCTATGGTAATATAGGTAAGTATTGGACTTATTATAACAATTAGGTATTTTATTAGATTGCCTTCTGTAAGATTCCAAGTAAAGTAAATAATACTACCATATATAATCCAAAATCCAAAAACACTGCTCCCATTGATATGGCTTTTTAATATAGGTCTCATTATTTCGTGGTTTTAAGTTCTTCTGCTTTTTATTTTACAAATTGTCCCAACGAAACAGCATCTACTAAAGTTCCTATGGTTTTAAAAGGGGATTTTATAGTTTCACTTGCTTGTAAAAATCCACTACCAACACCAACAATACTAATACCTCCTTTAATATTTCCAATAGCATTCTTTGTCTCTTTACTTTTTGTCATTTGTTGCAAACCACTTTCACCTTTTGGATTGGTAAAAGCATCATCTACACTATTTAAAGTACTTATAGCTGGAAGAATAAATTCTGTTGCTGCAGCACCGGCAATTCCTAATTCAGCCATTGTACCCACACCTGTCATAACTCCAATAATACCAAGTGCACCAGTCCAACCTTCTTTTGTGGTAGTTTGGTCTGTGCCAGGATCTCCATTTGCTCCACCCTGAATACTATTTGCAAATTTATTATAAGCTCCAAGAGTTTTGCCAAAATCAAAAATTCCTTCTTTAAAAATTCGTTGATTATTATTGTCGAGGTAAGAAATCTGGACTTTAGCCTCTGAAAAACTTTTCTTATTATCAGCATAGGTTTTAAATAAAACAGAAACAGTGCCTGCTTTTCCAAGAGGTCCATATTTTTGACCGGAATATAAATCGCTATAATTAATCGTTTTAATATAATTATATCCTGTCCCTTGTTCGTCATGCAGGAATATTTTAACAAATTCCTTCAAACCATCCAAATCAATTGCCATTATAGGTTTATTACCTGCAAACTGATAGGGTGTGT
>CAZYEM010000092.1:8870-14288 GCA_964646395.1 uncultured Bacteroides sp. | reverse complement strand
CCATCCATAGCCTTCCAAGAGAAACTTAAATCTATCACGAAACTCCATTTTTTCCTGATAGGCATTATAGTTCCAGTTGTCATAATGATGGTTACGATAGGGATTGGAATGTACCAAGGCGAAAAGAGTCTCTCTTTCATAAGGATTCAAAGTGGGTGGGTTAGCGTTTGCACCGCACTGGATACAACGTATAGGCATTTCAGAACGGAATTGATAATTACACTTATCGCAGCAGAGCATTAATAATTTGATACTATTTGCTTGAAGCATGGATGATATAGGGCACCTTTTCTTGTTAGCCTTCTTCTTTCAAATTTTCGAATAAAATGTCCAATAAAATTTCCAATAAAAAAGGGGGCGCCCTTTTTTCTATTTTTTATTTTCTGATTTATATTTTCTAATTTATTCATAGTCGCGAATGGCGATGCCAACGGGAAAGCGGAGGAGACCATCATCTGTTTTTTCTTGGTAGCGCACCGTTAGTTTATTTCCAATAAAGTCCGCCCCCTTTTCAAAGAGTTCCTCACGCTCTTCACGGGTGCCACGGGGACGGCATGAGAATGTTTTGCCATCCAGTTCGCAGATCCAGATGACGCATCCCGCTTCCGCGCCTTCTCCTTCTTTGTATCCAACAATGTCGCATTCCATATCAAAGAATTCTTTGTATTTCTGGAGATGAACGGAGCGATTGTTGGCATACATTCCGTCCTTGTTACGCAGCATGATGCCTTCATAGCCATCTGTCACGTATTGTGCGTGCATTTCTTTCATTTGCTCTTCAGACTCGCAATGTTCCGTTTTTACGAGGACAAGGTGTTTGAACTTATAACGGCGGAAAAGCATCTGGAGATTGGCGTAGCGTTGAACGTAGGGCATCTCATTGATCAGGTCATAGACATGAAACTGGATCTGTTGTTGCTTTTCTTCATCACCTGCCTTGAGTGTTTCGCGCTTGACCAGTCCAACAATTTCTTGAAAGGTGAGAGTGTCTGAGTAGAGTTCACCATCCAGAATCATGGTAGGAGGGAGGCGATTTAGTTCCGCGACAATGTGATCCATGTGGGGATACGATTTACGATTGCGGCTGAAAAGTCCATTCTGAGGGACACCTACGCAACGGGTACCATCGAACTTTTTCTGGACAAAGCACGGAAACTCGATGCTCTTGCCACGTTTGTTGTAATCATGAGCCAACATAGGAAGAGGAACGGAATCATCAATTCCCTTGCCTCGACTCACTTCCTCATCGATCTCCTCATCAATGGGAGCATAACTGCTTTCACGCTTCTTGGTCCAAGCCGTGCGCGCCTCAGCAACTGCTTGATCAAAGGGAGTTGTTTCATTCTTTTTTCCAATGTTTTTTCCTTCGGTAATCACTTTCTCGCTCACTTGCATTTTTCCATCTTTGTAGCCGTGAGTGGTCACGATGACACCGCAGTCGTCTTGGCGACGCACTTCAATGCACCAGAGTTTGGTCTTGCCAGTAAGGGTATCGCCCTGGAGAGCGGGAAGAGTGAAGGATTCGGCGGACATGATTCGATTGGATGCTTTTTCATTTGACGATTTCTAGTTCAATTTTTAAAAATAAAAATAAATCATACTTTCTATTTAATTTATTTGCACTTAAAAAAAGAAAAAACGTTTTTTTTCCGTTTTTTCTTTTTTTCGTTTTTTCTTTTTTTCGTTTTTTCTTTTTTTCTTCTTTTTTTGCTATTTTCTAATGTTTCGTCGTTTTGCTTCTTATTCTTGTGGATTCCTACTCAAAGTCGGGTTCCTCCACGCTGTCGTCAATGCGGTCCTCGCCGCCAAGGAACACGCCACACCAATCGCCACAGCCGCCATCGGCTTCCTCCAGCCACACTTGGTGGTCACTGTTGCGCAGGTACTTCGTGCCCTTGTAGTTCCAAGGGTGAACGGCACCATCTGCGGGGCAGGACCACACAGCGGCGGTGGGATTGGCAGGGACGGGCTTCTTGGCAGGAGTCTTTTTCTCCGCAATAGGCGCAATGGGCGCCTTAGCTTCCTCCTTGCCAGTCGCCTTGGTTTCCACCTTGGCAGGCGCCTTGGCAGCGGGCTTGACAACCACTTTCACAGCCGCTTTCGGCACTTTCGCTGCTTTCGCAGCAGCCTTCTCGGCTTCCTTGGCGGCTTTCGCCTCCTCTTTCGCTTTCTCGCGCTCTTCCTTCTTCTCTGCCTTCTTCGCTTCGATTTCCGCCTTCTTCGCCTCCATTTCAGCGGCTTTCTCCTCAGCGGTTTTGCGCACAAGCACGGGTTTCACTTCCTCTTCCTCTTCCTCTTCAGGCTCAGCAGTGACAGCCGCATTGAATTCCTCCAAGAATTCGGCGTACAGCTCCTCATGAGTGCCATCTTTAAACTTGGGCGACCAATACTGCTTGGAAAGCGACATCGCATGCGTCAGAATCATCTCCTTGCCGTTGGGATAGACATGCTTGCCATCGATCTCAACCGATGCGGGCATGAGAATCTCCTCTTTCGACTTGCTATTACACACGATGAACTCCTCCCATCCATGCTCCTGCGCATGCTTCAGGGTGAAGCGAACCCAAGCCGTCGGCTTCTGCAGCTGGGACGGCGTCGGTTTCTTGGGACCATCTTCCTTCTTGACCTTTGAGCCCTTGACACGCTTCTCCACCTCTTGCGTCGCCGTTTTGATCACCTTGAACAGCTCAGCCGCTTCAAACTGCTTCAGCGCAGCGAGGACGGCTTCCAGATCAACGGTCACCTCAAGGGACTGGACGGACTCAACGGATTCGGTGGTGGACATGCTTGCTTGGACTTGCTCGGACACTTGGACGTGGGGTGCTACTTCGTTTCTACGTTTTGCTGGCTTCTCTCTAACCGGTTTTCGCCTTCAATTTTTTATTTCAAATTTTGAAATAAAAATGGAGCCCTTACGCTAAGGGTAAATAAAAAACAAGGGGTTTCCCTGTTTTTATTTTTTCTGTTTTTTTCTGTTTTTTCTGTTTTTCACTTATTCAGCGAATTCGTACTCCGCCTTGAAGAATTCGATAGCGAATGCTACTTTCGGGTTCGTGTCTTGTCTCAGCAGCGCTACATAGCAGGCTTGGATGATGCGGCGTGAATCGATGCTAAACCAGCGCGAGGCGTATTGGTTCAGGGAAGAGTCAAATTCCCATGAATCAAATCCATTGATGCAGTCGAACTTCGCCTCCTCATCAAGTTGCGAGATCGCTTGCATCAGTTCATACGTCTCGTTCTCGCTTAGTACGCGCGGCGCGCCGACGTGACGTGCGCAGCCAGGGCAACGGGACGGCTCGTAGGACCGCCACACGGTGTCGCAATCCCAGCAGGAGACAATCGGGTGGTTGATTCCCTTGTCGGCTTGGGATTCCTCGGTGGGCATCACGGGCACGTGATATCCGATTTGGGTGGCTTGGGTGGCTTGGATGGCTTGCATTCTTACTCGCTTTTGCTTCGCAAATCGCTGTGATTAGTTTTATGTCAGTAATCGGGACAGCTTCCTTTTAGCCGGTCGCCGCTTTCAATTTTTATTTGAATTTGACAGTTTTGTAGGGGGGGGAGGGGTCCCCTTGCCCAAGACGCGCATGTGCAAAATAGTCAAATTTAGGAAAAAATTGAAACCTTGCCCGAGGGCTGGGGAGGGGTACCCCCCGTTGCCAAAAAACCGTCAAATTAAAATAAAAATTGAAAATGATGGCTGCCCAGAAAAGAGCTGCGAACCGTAGTAGAAACGTAGTAGCACCCTGTATCCAAGCAAACGCAAAGCAAATGGACAAAATCAACCAGTGTCACGTGAAGCCGCTTGAGGCTATCGCCGCCTACACTCTTCAACTGGAGCAGATTCCGCTGGAGGAGTTTCGTACATCCTGGGAGGCGCGTGAGACATTTCTCAAGACTCTCAAGATCGCGGCGTACGACTTTGGATGGATCGTGGAGGAAATTCACAGTTGCCATTTCTGCCTAGCGGAAATCAAGCATCTGGAAATGAACGCCGAAAAATACAATGCGCAATATGAGGAATTCATTGTGTTGGGCAAGGCAGCTCTTGCCCGATTCGCCGCATGCTTTCCTGCCATCAAGGACATTGTTCTGGATGGCACACATGAGGAGATTGATGAGCTCATTCTAGAATCCTTCATCAAGCCTGACGCCGAGGAGGTGATGGAAGCCCTTGAGGCGGACCTCACTTCCCACCCCTACTTCACATAGTAAACCGACAAAAAATCAGAAAAATAGAAAAACAGAAAAATAAAAAACATAAAATAAAAACAAGGGAACCCCCTTTTTTTTATTTGCTCTTAGCGCAAGGGCTCTATTTTTTGCTGTCCAAATTTGAAATAAAAAATTGAAGGCGGTGACTGGCTAGAGAGAAGTTAGCAAAACGTAGTAGAAACCTAGTAGCACCCCGCATCCAAGTATCCGAGAAAGTCCAAGAATGTCTGCCATTGAAGAAATCGTCATCAAAATCCAAGCTCCCGCTTACCACATGCGTATGAAAGACCTCCTAGCGGAGCAGAAAGCGAATTACATGTATTGCGCTCACACCAACCCTGAGGGGCTTTTCGAGCTCTGGCACAAGCACAGCCACGATCGCGACGCGCTCCGCCAGAAGCACCATGACACGCGCGTCCGCGCGAAGGCGGAGAAAGCCTTCCTTGCTCCGAGCAAATTGGAGCCCAACTTCTGGATGGATCACCCGAATCACGATGGGCGCCGTGACACGCTGACGGCGGTCCTCTTGTCGATGGACATGCCCACGGATCGCGTGACGGATCTGATGCCCATCTATGCCAAATGGCTCCTCACGGCGAAGAAGACGCACGAGAACGGTCGTCCGATGAACCGTTGGGCGCTCATGGAGGCGTTTGCGACCGAAGGAAACTTCTAACGCAACAAGACACGCCGAGCAATAAGTGAAAAATAAAAATAAAAAATAAGGGGAAACCCGATTTTTTATTTGCCCTTATCAAAAGGAGCAATTTGTTCATGTCAAATTTGAAATAAAAAATTGAAAGCGGCGACTGGCTAGAAGAAAGCTGCAAACCGTAATAGTAGCATATCATGTCCACGCCTGCGAAAACGCCCCTTACGACCGCGCAAAAGTACGCCAAAATCAATCTCACTGCGGAGCAGCGCAGAGAAGCGCATCTGCGTGCTATGGAGATTCTGCGTGAATGCGCGTCTGGCACTCCTGAATGGGAGCCTGTTTGCGAGCCCGAGCCGCTTCCCGAGCCGATTGCGTGGCGCCTCAGCGAGCTAGTGGCGCTGTATGATGAAACGCCAGCTGTACTGCCTGCTGATCAGCCAGCGTCTGAGGTGCCCCAAAAGGCAGAGGACATCGTACAAGTGTATCAACCTGTGGAGCAACTCAAGAAAACTCCGTTTTACCCCTCTCTCAAGACCCCCATCACGTGG
>CAZYEM010000092.1:0-8770 GCA_964646395.1 uncultured Bacteroides sp. | reverse complement strand
AAAAAATCAGAAAACGACGAAACATTAAAAAAATACAAAATAAAAAGCAGGGGAAACCTTGTTTTTTATTTGCCCTTACGCAAACGACATTTTTCATGGCTCAAATTTGAAATAAAAATTTGAAGTCGTGTGATGGCTAAGGAAGGCTATCCCGAACACGACATAAAACTGATCCCTGCGTATAAGCGAAAATGGCAAGCGAAATGGCAAGCGAAATCTTTATCGTGAACATAACTGTGAAATCATTCTTTCGCTATTCTATTCAAAATGAAACTGATAAGGGTTATAATAAAAAATTATTAGAACTCTTAACGCTTCCGAATGAAGAAATCTTTTCGCATTGGCTTGCGGGAGATAAAATAGTGTTTTGCCCAAAACATCTACATCCATATGTTGAAAAAATGTATGGTGAAATATATTTGTGATAAAATTAAATAAAGAGATAAAAATAAAAATAAAATAAAAATAAAAAAGCAGGGGAAACCTTATTTTTATTTGCCCTTGTTAAAAGAAACATTTTTCATGTCAAATTTAAAATAAAAAATTGAAGGCGAACGATGACTAAGGAAAGTCGTCCTGATTACTGACATAAACTGATCACGTGCATAAGCGCATACGCATAAAAGCATGGCAAGCGAGACACCGCGAAAATCGAAGCACAGCACGTGGTACCAGGTCCACACGGACATTAGCATTCTGAATCTATGGTGTGATTTGTGCCATGAAATCATCTTCAGTGAGGAAATGATCCCGTGCCCTCATTGTGGGGGTGAAGCGGACTTGCGCAACGATCTTACTCCTGAGCAAATCGATATCATCATGGGCGACATCGAAGAATGCTGCCACTTTGTTGGGGAGCAAGAAGACGACTATGATATGGAGAAAGAGATGGAAGCCCATAAAATATTCGAAAGCCGCCTTCGCGCCTACGACTGGTGGTATGAAGACCGCTGCCAGATCCAGTTCATGTGGTACGAACTTCAAGAGCAACCTTGGTCCATTCCAGGATACTACAACTGCGCACGTCGCTACTTCACGAATGCGTATAAGATGGCGTATCAATCAGAAAAATAAGAAAATAAGAAAAAAGAAAATAAGAATAAAAAGCAAGGACCCCTTGTTTTTTCTTATACCAAAGGTCTATTTTTTGTTACTCAACCCATAATAAAAAATTGAAAGCGATCATCGGTTGGTAAGAAGCAAAACGTAGAAACCGAGTAGTATCCTAGAAAATCATGGCGGTCACCTTCGGTGGCAAAATCATGAATGAGTCCGATGACCGCCTCTTTGATGAGACGGGCGAGTCGTTGATTGATCACGCAAAGGGTATGAATGGAAAGATCCAGAGAATTCCCCTCTACCGTGACGATCAAGGCGATGAGATTATGCCTGACTTTGAGAATGGTCAGGGAATGGAGATCACCGATGAGGAATGGAAAAAGATGCCGCATATGTTGGCAATCCGTGATTATGCATATTCCCGTCCTGGCTGCCTCCACTATTATTGGACCCGCAGCTTGGCGCTTTTGAACAAGTCCTACATCGATTGGTTTCACACCATTCCAGCGGAGAGCCCCCTTCATATTCGTGGTAACTATGTAGAAATCTTCGTGGAGATGCACCTCTATTACTTTGGAAGCGGTCTGACTGGCTGCTTCAATAACAAATTCTAATCGCACAACATAAAATATAAAAAATAAGAAAAATAAAAGACAGGACCCCTGTTTTTTATTTACATCAAGTAGATGTTATATACTTCCGAGCAAACTCATTCTGATATCGTACAAGGCAAGCAACAAATAAAGACGAAGCGCGTCACGATTCGTGGAAAATCTGGATACAAATCCGTTACGATCCAAATCAATGGTCGTAAGAAAACCTCTAAACGCAAGCTAACCAAAAAAGAAATGGATTGTATCCGTCGCTGCAAATTTATTCCAGGCTTATTTAAGGATTGTGAATCATGTATTCGCTAGACCTATGAATAAAAAATTGAAAACAATTTGTTTTTAAAAGAAATCATACCATGTCGACCGAAGCCAAACGATGGTTCTGTCCGCTTTGCTGTAGGAGAACGATTGTGAAATCCAATCGCCTTCGTCACTTTCTTTCCAAGAAACATATTGCTGCAGCGGTGAAGGAAGAGGCAGCAAAAGGACACATTGTCACGCGAGAAGAGCAGTATATGTGGCAGAAGCAAGAAAATCAGCGCCGTGCGGAAATAGGACAAATGCGTGCGATGTTGAAAGAATGGATGCGAATACTGAAGCGGAACAAGCGAGAGAAGACTTCGCAATAAGTATATAAAATCAGAAAATTAGAAAAAATAAAAAAGAAACAGGAACCCCTGTTTCTTTTTTATTTGAAACATTGAAATAAAAATTGAAGCTAAAACGGGTTGTTAAGAAGGTAGCAAGTAGAGAAGTAGATCATGTCTTTAAAGATGCCCCGTACCACTGATGAGCGATATGCCATCATCCGCGCCTACACTGCAGAGCAACGAGCAGAAGACAGTACCCGAATTCGTAAGACGGGTGCTGCTAAAATGGCAGCCGTTCAAGCGGTTGCTAGAGCGGAATGGGACGCTAAGGTTGCTGCTGCGATGAAAGATGAAAAGCGGGCGATAGCCGAAAAAGTGAAAAGTGATTCTCACTATATCGAGATACCGTCCAATCAGACTGATTCACAGAGAATCGCTCTGTCAGCACCTTATGCCTATCATTTCCAGTCGCAGCCGACCGACGCCTGGTAATCACAATAACCCCTTATAAAATAAAATAAAAAGTAGGACCTGTCCCGTTAAAATGGGACAAGGACCTGTTTTTATTGGTGTAAGAGGATTAGATATGATTCCATAGATACTTATTTAAAAATTGAATGAAATCGATGGTAAAAGAAGAGATAGAAACATGTCTTCACCTTCATTTGCCCAAGGCTCGGCAGAAAGGGAGTCAGAACGAGTCCCGACCCTTTGGGAGACTGCCTTTGTTATGCCTGCTACCCCTGTGAAGAAGCGTAAGATTATCACTCCCGCTGCGCCCTACAAGAAACCTGTTTGCTCTCGTACCCTTGATAAAAAGGGGAAAGAAAAATGGGCAGCGTCGAATGTATCACTGAAAGCAAAATTGGCAGCGTCTAATGATGCGTGGATGACAGAAGTCACAGAAGCAATCATGCGAGAAGATCTGAGTACGTTCACTCTGTTGAAAAAAGCACTGAATGAGTAATAGAAAATAGCAAGTAGAAAATAGCAAGTAGAAAATAGAAAGTAGAAAATAGAAAGCAGGGCGCCTGTTTTTTATTGGATTTTCAAAATAAAAATTGATTATCGATTTGATTGGAATAGGAACAACAAATATTCCAGTGGAGACTTTGGAGTAAGGCAAACAGAAATGGAAGCGGGTGTAGTTCGCAAAGGAAAGCCGCCTGTGGCATCAAGCAAAGGAAAGCCGCCTGTCGCATCTGCTATTTCACTTCAAAAAATGGAAGTGGGTCACGACCTGAACCCAAGTCACAAAAAATATCCACAAATGAAGTATTTACGTGAACTACTTACTCGTGTTCTTGCTGGTGAGACTGCTCATACTATCCTTTTAGGACTTACACCGCAGAACAAAGGACATACTGGTGAAGCACTCTTGCGCATCCTTCTTCTTCTTGGTATTCATCCCACTAACACCGCTTCTTTTGTTATTCCATATCAATCTGTCCCTGCTAGACGCCGTCTAGAAGCCATCTCAAGTATTTCAGAACGTCTTGACATTCTTAATAATGGGCTCATTAATGCTGGTGGAGCAAATAAGATTGATGCGTGTTGGCGTGATGGAAGTATCATTGCTGTATGCTCATCTAAGATTGGTAAGGTCCATGTCAAGTCTATTGCAGATCTTGATATTCTTGCGATGCTGACTGAATTTACTGAGAGCGGTGGCTATATGGAAGGTGGGATACCTGTGCTTCGTGAGTCTGTTGTGCCATATGTGCTCGTAGATAATAAATACGAAGTTCTTTATCTGGCTGAAAAATCAAAGGCAAGCAATAAGGTATCAAAAGACAACCTTAATCCTCTAGATATTGAGGATTTGAATCGTATGTGTGCTGTCCTACTTGAACGCATGGAGCAATGTCCTAGAGATTTTGAATCTATCCTAATGCACCTTCTGTCAGATGTGAAGCCCTCTCTCCGTCAACGATTCCATCAGTTTCTGATCACCTCTGGCGTGATCCGCGCGATTCTCTCTGGAAACAAGACGATCCTGATTGGTGCACTTCCACGCTCTGGAAAGACCTATGTTGGCGCATTCATTGCTACCTATTACAAGCGAATTCTCATTGTCACGACACGCCCTGGTGAAACCCGCTCGCAGTGGAACAAGGTCTTTAAGGATCACAGAGAGTTTTCGGCGTATTCCGTGAAGGATCTGGACTCCACCTCTTCTGCTGAGATTGCCCTTTCCAACAAGAGGGGCGATTCGATGGTGGCGATCGCGTCGATTCAGTTCTTCAAGATGCAGGAACGCGATGCTCTGATGGGACTTGAGTGGGATCTTGTGATTCTGGACGAGATTCACGAAGGCGGAAGCACCGACCTCTCTCATGCCATGCTCGACACCTATATTGGACCGAATCCCATTCGGGTTATGATGACCGCCACCTACACCAAACCCGTCGAGTATTATTCGATTCCATCGGACTGCTGCTTCTTCTGGGACTTGGAGGATGTTCGTCTCATGCGCAGTTGGGGCGAACCCCATGTATTTGCCCGTCTATGCGACAAGTATGGTGCGTCTGAAGTGGAAAAGGCTCGTGATGACACATATGCGAGTGGTGAAACAGATGAATCGATCCGCCGCTGCTATGTCAATGCCCCACGTCTCGGTATTCTTACCAATATGATGCAGTCCGATCTGTATGATGAGCTTCGTGTGGCTTCTGGGTCCGCAGATAATGTCTATGGATTCTCCATGCGATCTCTCTTGATGCCCAGCAAGGATGGTAGAGCCTTCCAGAATCAAAAGGCAGTTGATACGTTTCTTGCCCTTATCTCTGGATCAGACAAAATGAAGCATTACAAGAAGGGCGATATGTCGATGATGACCCGCATTCTCCGATATTGGAAAACAATCGGTCACCGTGACGGCGATGAGTTTATGACGCAAATATGGTTCCTTCCTTATGGAATGGGACAACATCTGGAACATGTGAAGCCTGCGATGATTGCGCGCATCTGTGCGAATCCCATCCTCAAGCACTTTGCGACACTCACTCTTGATTCTGGTATGGGCGATATTAGCAAGATGGTTGCGAGTGCGGTGGTCGATGCAAAGGAACAGGGTAAACGAGGACTGATCTTACTGACTGGAAATGTGGGAAGCTTGGGTATCTCTCTTCCTGAAGTCGATGTAGCATTCATGCTCCATGATATCGAGAGTGCTGATATGAACTACCAGCAGATGCTGCGTGTGCTGACGGAAATGATGAATAAGAAGTATGGCATCGTCGTTGATTTCAATGTCTGGCGTGTTCTTACCACACTAAACACCTATGCGACACACTGCAACCAGGCAGGTCGGTCTTCTGCCGACCGAATTCACTGGTGCGTGAGCAACTTAATTGATGTGGATCCTGACTTGTGGGAGTGCGCAGAGAGCCCTGAGACCTTTCCGCAAGAGAGGATTGCTGAGGAACTGACGAAGCAGTGGCGTAGAATGCTGGAGCAAACAGGTACATCTCTTCAGAGGCTTTCACGAACACAGATTGAGTTGGTGGGAGAAGGACAGAACGAGCTCAACAAGATTGCGAAGACCCTTTCAGGCTCTTCGTGTATCACATGCGAAGTGAATCCCGACCCACCATTGCCATCAGGTATCGATCGAAAGAGTGATGGGAGTGAGGACGACGATAACGATCACACAGACGTGGATGAAAAAGAGGAGATGATAAATAAAGTCAATCTAAATGATATCCTCGCACGTCTCCTGCCAGAAATGAGCATCCTCTCTGGATGTACGCATGACCTCCGCGATGCAATGCGTGCGATTCACGATAATCCACTCCTCCTTGAAGCAATGAATGAATTCCTGATCAGTCTCTATGCTTCCTAATTCTCCTATAAAATAACGTTATAACAAATAAGAAACAAAAAGTGTGTTAATCACATATTTTTTTGTATGAATAAAATTGAATACATCATATCTATTATGTAACACCATTATCGTAACAATGGCTACGATGACCACACAAAATCCCTTTTCCATCCTTCTGAAATTAGTAGAGCAGAACTACGAAAAATTGACGACGGCGAGGGAAATATTTGAGGTTATTAGTAATCGTATGGCAGTGCTTGACAATCCACAAGAGCTCATCGCCTTCCTCGGTCAACACTTGAAGCCGAAAGAGTTGGAGAAGAAGCAGAATGGAGAGGTCTTTACTCCTCCTGAGCTGATTCAGCAGAAGTTTGATCAACTGACTCTTGCTGATCCCACGATATGGTCCGATCCCTCCAAGAAATTCCTCGATCCTGCAAACGGAATTGGCAATTATCCTGCTCTTGCCTATCATCGGTTGATGAATGGTCTTGCGGAGGTGATTCCCAATGAAGCAGACAGAAAACGACACATCCTCGAGAACATGCTCTACATGTGCGAACTGACAAAGAAGAACGTGGAGGTTAGTCGCACCATATTTGATCCTGAGGGGATCTATGCTTTACATATCTATCAGGGAAGCTTCTTTGATTTGAATACAGAGGATGAGTGGAATGTCAAGAAGTTTGATGTTGTATTTGGTAACCCCCCTTATAATGCTCCAAACATGGATGGAAAAACAACAGGAAATACAATTTATCCAAAGTTTCTTATTAAAATTGCAACTCTTATTAAAGAGAATGGGTATCAGGTTCTTGTTCATCCAGGAATTTGGAGAAAACCTGGTCATAAACTTCATGACTTGATGTTTGGGAGACAATTATTGTATATGGAAATTCACACGAAACTAGAAGGAATAAAACTATTTGGAGCAACGACGCGATATGAATGGTATATTATGAAGAACTGTATCCCATATACAACTACAGATATTCGCTTTGATGATGGAATGATTGAACATATTAATATCACCATTCAACTACCGTGTTTAGTAAATCATGGATTTGATATTTGGAATAAAGTCTACCAAAAGTCTATTATTGTTGGATGTTTGGAAACATATTGCGGCGGTTCTGAACAAAGTAGCAAATGTAGTAAAACCATGACACATAACTATTCCTATCCATTTGTAAATTCTACAAATAAAACAAAAGGAGTTGTATCTCTCTGGAGTAAGAAACAACATCCTGTTCAGTATGAGAAAAAAGTAATTTATTCAAATAATGAAGTAATTCTTCCTTTCTATGATACAGGACGATTTGGAGTGACACAGCAGGGCTTATATCATTTGGTAAAAAGCAAAGAGGATGGAATAAAGGTTTGTAGATTTCTATGTTCCAAATTAATTCGCTATATCATCGCATCAAGTAAGTGGTCTATGTTCAGAACAGAATATGAAACATTTCGTTCTATTCCATTACCATATGGATTACCAGACAACTTTACCGATATTGAAGTATATACCTACTTCGGACTTACGCCTGAGGAGATTGATCGCATTGAGGCGAATCAGCGTGGACCAGGTCTAACCGATTATGTGGTACTGGAGGCTCCTGTGGTCTCTGTGCCTCCTGCTCCTGTTGTAGAGGTATTCGTCCAGCCAGTCGATGTGGATACAACTATTCAGCTTGATTACAATAAGATGAAGGTTGCTGATCTCAAGCAACTATGTAAGGACAGGAAGATTAAGGGTATTACAGGAAAGAAAAAAGAGGATCTGATTGTAATGCTGACTTCACACATCTAATCCTTAGTGTGGATGATACAAATTGGAGTACGTTTACTCATTTGGAAAAAGCGTTACATGACAAATAGAAAATAAAAAGCAGGGCGCCTGTTTTTTATTGAAAATTTGATTATAAATGATTTCATAGTAAAATCATAACCATGTCTGTTCGCCGATCCGAACGCCTTGCGAAATATGTTGCAAAACATCCTCCCGCAAATGTATCCACGGTAGATGCATTGAAGGAAATGTATGAGGTTGCGATGGAAGCATTTACTGCGGTTTGTCGTGTTCATACTCTTATCAATGAGCGTGGTACATCGGATGAGGAAACCCGCACAGCCATTGCTTCGGTGATACAAGTGTCATGGGCGATTGAAGATGCTCATGAATTTAAGACGCGTCAACTGATGGGAGACAAAGGAGACCAAGTGCTTGCGGGACATTCCGCTTTTATGGAGCAGTTACGAACGCTTACAAAGGAGGCAGAGGATATGGCTACTATCTTTTCGCAACATGTAACACTTTCACCGTCCCTTCTACTTTCTGCGTCGAATCTTGGAACGGATGTTGTAAAGATCTTCTATATCAACTAAATATAGCTAAAATAGGGTAACCCTTATTTTTATTGGATTTATATTCCAGAAAAGCAGCTGAAAAATGGTTTGACCTGTGGACGGTTGTTCCATTCCTCTTTCATCTGTTTTTTAAAGGCTACAAAATCCATATCGGAATCAGGTTCATACTGTTGAATCTTTTTCCCAGCATCCAAATAATCAAAATAATCGTAGTGCAGTATATCGTTTTCTGGATACATATAACACTGTATGGTAATACATGTCATCGTATCTCTATTTTCCAGTTGATGGACACCATTGAGTGTTTCCGTGAGCCAGGT
>CAZYEM010000091.1:0-14301 GCA_964646395.1 uncultured Bacteroides sp. | reverse complement strand
TCCAGTGGTCACTTACTTTTTCACAGTAAGGATCTCCAATTCGAATTTCACCATCCACCAGGTATTGAAAAATATATTCCTTACTTTGAATTAAGTTATTAATCTGTAACCAGAAATTTTGTCCGGAAGGAGTTTTCTTCATTTGAAAAGTGGTATCCAAACTCCAATTATTAAAATCGCCCAAAACAATGATGTTATTTTTTCCAGGAGCATAAAGAGAAAGGATAACTGTTTGATTATCTATGTAATTTATTCCATCAATAATTCCTAATGGTAAAGGTTCCACAATAGTTGGTTTTGCAATAAAATAACTAAAAGAATCTTTGATTTCTGTTGAAGCATTATATGCAATGGCATTAATCCAATTATTTCCAGAATTATTCACAATTAATTCAAAAGTCAAACTGTCATTTTGAGTACTACTTATTCGTAATCCATTATGAAATAGCGATAATGAATCAGCATTGTCACTAAAAGCATTAATATTTATTGTATCTCCAGTACTTGCAATCAGCATATCGCCATTTGGTTTTTCTAAAAACATATTTAAACCGGAACCATATACTGTTGCGAAAATATCACTTCCATCTTTTGCTTTTCCTTCGTAATAACTTCCATTATTTGAAGCAGTTTCGCTTCTGAATACAAAAGCCATTTTTTTTATTGTTTCTCCAATAGGAACTCCATAATAACTTCTAATAGATGGTGATATCTTTAAAATATAAATATAGGGAGCAATTTTGGTAAGTTTGGTTGCCGGAATATTTTGTCCCCAAGTTGTTTTTACATATTTCCAATCACTTGAAGAATTACTATTATTAGTAATTACACCAGTATGTGCATAGATATCACCATTATAATTTTTCAATCCCCCGTTTCCCTCCTGACTATTAAAAACAATAGTAACAGAATCATTATCATGAGCAAAAATTGGATTGGTAGTAATTTGAGCACTTGATGCAGAAATAAGGATTAAACTATTTATGATAAAAAAAAATAATTGTTTATATGATTTAAGTTTATTATTCACGAAGCTATAGATTTGTTTTGAATAAGAATAAGAAAAACTAACATTTTTTAATTGTTTTGTTATATTTTTACTGCAAATGTATGAAAAATATTAAAGGCTTAATTTTTATTTTATTTTTTATTTATAAAAATTTTTTATTTCAAAATATTAGTATATTTGCAAAACAAAACATTTTTATTAATGTTTTTTATCATTGTATTAATTTATTATAAAGAACTTTTTCAACTAATTTAAACACTTTATTATGAAAATAGCTTTTTACAATTTTCAAAAATTGGGGATTTTATTTTTACTTATTTTACTAACGTCTGCAATATCAGCTCAAAATATAAATGTTGAAGGTGTAATTGAAGATGAGAATGACGGTTCAACCATGGTTGGAGTTAGTATTTTAATTAAAGGAACTCAAAAAGGTACCGTAAGTGATATTAACGGAAAATATAAAATTGAAGCACCTTCAGGAAGTACATTGGTTTTTTCTTTTGTAGGCTACAAAACATTAGAATCAACTGTTAATAAATCAATTATTAATATTAAGTTATCACCTTCCATTAAGATGCTCGATGAATTTATTACAATTGGGTATTCTACTCAGAAAAAAACTGACAAAACAGGAGCTGTCAGCAACATAAAAGCCAGCGAATTGAATGGAGGAGTTTTAACAGATCCAATTCAGGCATTACAAGGAAAATCGGCAGGAGTTATGGTTACAAAATCAGGAGGTGACCCTAATGCTGGGTTTTCTGTAAGAATAAGAGGTGCTTCCGGTTTTCAGTCTAATACACAACCACTATACGTAATTGATGGCATACCAGGTGCAGACCCAACATTGGTTTCTCCTGAAGATATTGAATCCTATAATATTTTAAAAGATGCTGCATCTGCAGCTATTTATGGTTCAAGAGGTTCAAATGGTGTAATTATAATAACCACTAAAAAGGGTAAAAGTCAGAATGTTGGTAAAAATGCAGATTTAAATGTAAGTCAGATTAATTTCAGCACTCAGGTTTCAATTGAAAATATAGCTAAAAAGCTAGATTTATTATCAGCTGGTGAATTAAGAGATTTTGTTCAGAAACGCAATGAAAAACTAGGTCATATTGATAGTTCATTTATTGATGGAGGTTCAAGCACCGATTGGCAAGATGAAATTTACAGAACAGGTGTTTCAACAAGTAACAATTTAAGCATTTCCGGTGGCAATACAAAAAGTTTTTATTATGCTTCGTTAACCAATTCAAATTGGACAGGAGTAATGAAAGGAACTTCTAAGGAACGTAATATTTTACGTCTGAACCTAACACATAATGCATTGAATGATAAGCTAACTTTTGCAATCAACTACACTGGAGCTTTTGAGGATAATGACAGGGAAAACTATGGAGGTTGGGGTAAAGATGATATTATCTACCAGGCCATTTCAAGAAATCCAACTGACCCTGTATATAGTGCTGATGGTACATTTGATAAAACATCAAGAGAATTTAATTATGAAAACCCACTTGCAATTATTGATAAGGTTGAAAACAAACGAAGCTCAAAAAATTTCCAGGGAAATTTCAGAACTGATTATAAAATAATTGAAGGTCTTACTGCAAGTTTAAATGTAGGATATATGAACAACGACCGAATATTCAGTTATTTCAGACCAAGTGGTTTATATGCTTCAGCTGACAATGGTGCAGGTGAAAAAAGAGAAGAGAGCAATAATCAAAAAATATTGGAATTTACAACCACTTATGAAAAAACATATAACAAGGTTCATAATGTCAATATATTAGGCGGTTATACATGGCAAGAAAATACTTATAGTGGTTTCTTTGCAAAAGGAGTTGATGCACAATCAGATCATATAGGTTCAAGTAATCTGGCTATATTCAATGAAGTTAATTATGGTGATATTGGTTCCTGGATGGGAAAATCAAATTTAATTGGAATGTTTGCAAGAGCACAATATAACTTTAATCAAACCTATTATGTATCAGCATCATTAAGAAGAGATGGATCATCCAAATTTGGAACAAACAATAAATGGGGTATGTTTCCAACTGCAGCTTTCGGATGGAATCTTGATAAAGAAAGCTTCTTAAAAAATTCAGAATGGGTTAATCAATTAAAATTAAGAGCAAGCTATGGTGTTTCAGGTAATCAGGAAATTGGAGAATACAGAAGTATGGTAGTATGGACTCCATCCGGAAAAGCTACCAATCCGGAAACAGGTAAAAAAGTAGTTACATTTTCCCCTGCATGGAATGCAAATCCTGACTTAAAATGGGAACAAACAGCTGAAGTTAATATTGGTATTGATTTTGGGTTATTTAATAATAAATTAAGCGGTAGTCTCGAAATTTATCAGAAAAACACAACTGACTTATTAGGAGAATATAGCGTTCCGGTTCCTCCAAATTTGGCTCCAAAAACTTATTTAAATTCAGGAGAGTTGGAAAATAAAGGTATCGAATTATTCGTTCAGGTTTATCCTGTTTCAAAAAAGAATTTAGTTTGGAAAACCAGCTTCAATATCTCACATAATAAAACAGTTATCATTAGCTTGGGTGAATATTTTAACGAAATTGATGGCGTAAGAAAAGAAGGATATATTTCTGGAAGAGGTATGGTTGGTGATGGTTCGTATTTAATTGGAATGATGGAAGGACAGCCGATAGGAGCATTTTACCTGCCAACTTATGTTACCCTGAAAGACGGTGAGTTTATTTACAAATCCAAAGGAGGTGGTTTTACAAATGATATTACAGATGCACAGAGAAGTATAGTTGGAAATGCAACTCCTGATTTTGAAATAGGATGGTCTAATTCTATTACATTATACAAAAACTGGAATATAGATTTTTCATTCAGGGCTATGATTGGAAATGATGTATATAACGCCACTCAAATGTTTTTTGATAATCCTAAAAATCTTCCATTCTTAAATGGAAATCAGGCAGCTGTTGAATGGTTCAATCAAGGCAGAACTTCAGGTGCAAACTTAGCAGATTTTTATCTTGAAGATGCTTCTTTTGTCAGACTTGATTATCTGGCAATAAGTTATAACTTTAAATTTAAAAAGACCAAAATGGTTAAAGATTTAACATTATTTGCTTCATCAAATAATCTATTTACGATAACAGGATATTCAGGAATAGATCCTGAAACAACTATTAATGGATTAAGTTATGGTATTGACCAATATAATGTATATCCTAAAACAAGAACATTTACATTTGGAATCAGAGGAACTTTATAAAACGAATTATCATGAAAAGATTTAGCTTACTAACAATAATATCAATTATCATTTTATCTTCATGTACAAAATTAGAAGAAGATTTATATGATAAAATTCCTGGGAGTTTATATCCTGAAAACCAAGATCAGATTGCTAACTTAAGTGTTAAAAGTTATGCCCGATTACAACCATTTGCTGATGATAATGGCTGGTGGTTTCTGGCTCAGGAAATATCATCAGATGAATTATGTGGTCCTACCAGAGGTTCCGATTGGTATGATGGTGGAAAATGGGTAAATATGTACCGACACACATGGACAAATGAGGACGAAGGTGTTAACAGAATGTGGGGCGTTTTTTGGGAAGGAATAACTACTTGTAACGGAACTATTGACATGCTTAGGGATTTACCTCAAAACGAAAGTGTTAAGGCAAAAGTAAAAGAGTTGGAAGTATTAAGATCTTTCTATTACTATTTACTTATTGATAATTATGGATCTGCTCCTTATATAACAACAGTTAAAAATGTAGCAGCCAAACCTTTAAAAATATCAAGAGCAGCTATTTTCGACAGTTTAGTAAATACGGTTCAAAATAACATCTCTTATCTGAAACCGATTAACAACAAATATATGATAACCCGTTATACTGGGTTTGCATTATTGGCAAAACTATACTTAAATGCAAGCGAATACCGGGGAGTCCCAAATACAAATATCCAATGGGCTTTAGCAGAAAAATATTGTGATAGTGTAATTGCTGGTCCTTATAGTTTAGAGTCTGATTTCCTTGCTCCTTTCAAAGTAAACAATGAAAACTCTTCTGAAATAATATTTAGTATTCCTTATGACGAAAACGACTTTCAAGGATTTAGACTACACATGAGAACACTTCATTATCAACACAATTTAAAATATGATATGCCTGTTGGTCCATGGAACGGATTTTGCATTACGCCACAACATTTTGATAGTTATGAAACAACAGATTTAAGAAGAGAAGGATATAATATTTTTGGTTTACAAAAAGATTCAAAAGGTGTAGTAATTCTGGATGTATTAACACATAAACAATTAAACATAGATCCTCATGTTCCAGCACTTTCTATGACTACACAAGATATATTTGTTATAAGATGTAGTGGAGCCCGTGTTGGAAAATATGAAATTAAAATGGGAACTAAAGAAAATTTAAGTAATGATTTTCCGTTATTCAGATTAACAGATATTTATCTGATGAAAGCAGAAGCATTAATCAGACAAGGTGGAAATGGAGATCAATGGATTAATCCAATCAGACAAAGAGCTGGAGTTAGTGCCTGGACAGGTGCTACTTTAGAACAATTATTAGCCGAAAGAGGAAGAGAATTGTATTGCGAAGGACATCGCCGTCAGGATTTAATCAGATTTGGAAAATTTGATGAAGCAAGATGGGAAAAACCAGCTACAACAGGGAAAAATATTTTCCCTATTCCTAAATGGGCAACAGATGCAAATCCTAATTTATTACAATAAAACGGATTCGTTTATATTATTAACTATATTATTAATTAAAATTAAAATTAAAACAAACATGAACAAATTTAGAAAAATGTTTAGAATCGCAAGCATAGTTTTACTGGCTATGGTAACTATGACTGCATGTAAAGATGATGAAGAAACAGTAATTCCACCAGATGTAGTTCTTGACGGACTTTATATTTCAGGTGGTGCTACTTCAATGTCAACATTAACGTCTATCGGAATGATGAAAAAAACACGTAATGAAGTTACTCAAACAGAAAGAGCAACTTTATACGAACTTTACATTCCATTAAAAGCAGGTGCAACCGGATTTAACATTGTTAAAGTTGCTGGTTCTGTTCAAACAATTTATGGTCCTGTTACTGCAAGCTGGGGAGAAATTTCTCAAGGTACAACTGATGAGCCAAAAGTTCCTTTCCAAAGAGGTCTTGTTGCAGCTAATGCTAACAAATTTACTGTTCCTTCAGATGGTATGTATCACGTAGCCATTGATATGGAATTGATGAAAGCTGTTATCGTTCCTGTACATTGGGGTGTAATTGGTGCTGCAACTCCAAATGGTTGGGGTGCTTCTTTAGATTTAACAGAATCTGCTTTTAACCAAACAACAATGACCTGGTCAAAATCTAATGTTGAGCTTCGTGGTGGCGACTGGAAATTCCGTTATTCTAACGGTTGGAAAGTTGAACTTGACACTGTTCTTGATTTAGGTGGTGGAAAAAAAGGTGTAAAAATTAATACTAACTTTGGTGGTACAGCTATTACTGCTTTAGTTCCTGGTGGTGATAATTTTGTAAACGCAGCTCCTGGTGTTTATACTATTGCTTTAGCTTACACTTTAGGTACAGCTTATGTTGCTACATTAACTAAAACCGGTGATCTTCCTTTAACAAACTGGACTGGTGTACAATGCGATGCAGTTGGTACAGGTGTTAGTATTGATAATGCCGCTTCTATTGTAGATCCAAGTTCATGGAACTGGGGAAGAGTTATGTTAGCTGATAATGGTGCTGTTCCTACAAAAGTTGGTGATAAATATACCTGGACATGGACCAATATTGTTTTAGAAGCTAATGAAGGTTTCAAACTAAGAACTAAAAACGGAGTTGCTCCTCCTGTAGGTGGTGCTAACTTTGACGTTGGTTTCTCTGCTGTAACTGCAAGTTCTCCAAAAGTTATCGACTTAGGTGGAAACTTAGGTGTTAATGTAAAAGGAACTTTTACAATTAAATTGGAAATTGATGCTGCTAACAGCGATGCTAAGAAAATAATCATAACTGAATAGTTTCTTTAAAAAAAATCTAAAAAGGCTATCCACTTAAAGGGTAGCCTTTTTTATAAATAAAAATATTCGTTTATTTTGTAATAAAATTATCATGAAAAAAAGAATTTCAATATTATTCATCTTATTTCTATACTTTTATACAGGGTTTTCACAAAATAGTATCAGCCGGGTGGAACCTGCAAATTGGTGGGTTGGTATGACAGAAAATTATTTGCAAATCATGGTTTATGGAAAAGATATTGCAAAATATAAAGCAACGATTGAAAATACAAACATTCAGATTATCAGACAAAATAAACCGGAAAGCCCCAATTACATATTTTTAGATTTAGTAATTAACCCAAACACAACTGCAGGTAAATATGAAATAAAATTCGCTTTAAACGATAAATATAAATTTTCTTATTTTTATGAATTAAAAGAAAGAGCTCCGGAATCAAAAAACAGAATTGGATTTGATAATTCGGATGCTATCTATCTCTTAATGCCCGATAGATTTGCAAATGGGAATACTCAAAATGACAATATTAAAGGAATGCCCGATTTACTCAACCGTAATGATCCTGATGCCAGACATGGCGGAGATATTGCCGGTATTGCCGATAATCTGGATTATCTTAACAAGTTGGGTTTAACAGCAGTTTGGATTTGTCCTTTGCTCGAAAATAATATGCCTAAGTATTCCTATCATGGTTATGCAACTACCGATTTTTACAAAGTTGATAGCCGATATGGAAGTAATGAAGAATATAAAAATCTTATTTCATCATGTCATCAAAAAGGATTGAAAGTTATTATGGATATGATTTTCAACCATTGCGGTTCGGAACATTGGTGGATGAAAGACTTGCCAAGTAAAGACTGGATACATCAGTACCAAAAATTTACACGTACCAATTACCGAAGCGAAACTATAATGGATCCTTACGCTTCTTCGTTTGATAAAAAATTATTTTCAGATGCCTGGTTTGATACTTCCATGCCCGATTTGAACCAAAAAAATCCTTACCTTGCTAATTATCTTATCCAAAACAGTATTTGGTGGATTGAATTTTCCGGAATAAATGGTATAAGAATGGATACTTATCCTTATTCTGATCAGGATTTTATGTCGAAATGGATGGAACGCATTAATAATGAATATCCAAATTTTAATGTTGTTGGAGAAACATGGCTTCAACGCGAATCGCATACCGCTTGGTTTCAGGCAGATGCTTTTCCTACTCTAAAGAAAACTTCAAACCTTAAATATGTTACCGATTTCCCTTTACAATCTGCTTTAACTGCTGCTTTTAACGAAAATGATGGTTGGAGCGAAGGTTTAGCCCGCTTGTATTATGTGTTGTCTCAGGATTTCTTATATCCAAATCCACAAAAAACAGTAATCTTTGCTGATAATCATGATGTATCCCGCTATTTTTCATCTATAAACAACGATTTTGAAAAATGGAAGATGGCAATGGCTTATCTAACAACTACCAGAGGTGTTCCAATGATTTTCTATGGTACTGAAATATTAATGGATGGAAATAAAAATCAAGGAGATGGAAAACTAAGACCCGACTTTCCCGGTGGATGGAAAGAAGATAAAATAAATGCTTTTACAAAAGAAGGACGTTCTGATATTCAAAATCAAGCATTTGATTATCTTCAAAAATTACTTACTTTCCGAAAGAATCATACCGCATTACACAATGGAAAACTGATACATTATTTTCCAACAGATGGTACTTATCTATATTTCAGATATAATGAAAATGAAAACATTATGATTGTTATGAATAATAACAATAAGGATGTTACTATTGATATGGATAGATATGCTGAGTCAATTAAAAATGCAACTATTGGCATCGACATTATCAACAATAAGGAAATTCCTTTAGGAAAAACCTTAACTCTTAATAAAAAATCAGTATTAATTCTTGATTTAAAATAAATTATATGAAAACATTTCGCATTCCTGTTTTAGGTTTTATAATTTTGTTTTTATTTGCTTTTTCGGAAGTGAAAGCAAGTTTAAATTCCGATCAGTCGGGAAAACCAATTGGCAGTGTATGGCTTGATTATGGAACAACCAGCATTTATCTGTCAGATTTTATAAGCAATTGTTCGGGTATTGATTCCGTAACTGCCGACAACAAAAAATGGAAACTGAGTAAAGATAAAACAACTTTTAATTTTACACCTTCAAAATCTAGTAAGGGATTGATAGAACTTAAGATATGGAAAAAGGGAAAACCAACTTCAGTACTACTAAAGAAATCACCTAAAATTGCTTTCAACTATATGTTTGAAGACAGAAGAGGAAAATCTGAAAAAATAGAATTATCGGGTGAGTTTAATGGATGGACTCCTTCTAAAACTCCTTTACGTTTAATAAATGGAATTTGGCAGACACAATTGATTTTAAGCCCTGGCGAATATCAGTACCAGATAGTTATTGATGGAAGTTTTCAACTTGATCCGGCAAACACTCGCAAAGTGAGTAATAATATGGGCGGATTTAATTCCCTTATGGTTGTTGGTAATGATAATAAAAAGGAATTACCTCAATTGCTGACTAAATCTTTTACAGAGCAACAAATTCAGATTGAGATAACCAATACAGTGGATGAGGTTTTTATTTTCTGGCAAAACGTAAGACTCAATAAAACTGAATATAAAATTGATAAATCAACAGTAACCATAAATATTCCTGCTTTTGCAAAAGAAAAAAATAAATCTTACCTAAGTATTTATGCATGCAACAAAGCTGGAATCTCAAATGATATTCTGATTCCATTAATTAATGGAAAAGTTGTAAATGATGCCAGTCAATTAGATCGTAATGATCAATACAATAATATTTTATACAATGTTTTTGTTGACAGATTTTATAATGCTGACAAAACTAACGATCGTCCGGTTAAAGATAGTTTGATATTGCCACGTGCCAACTATTTGGGTGGTGACATTAAAGGAGTTGAGCAAAAAATAAACGAAAATTATTTTAATAATTTAGGTGTAAATACACTTTGGCTATCTCCTGTAGTTAAAAATCCTGAAGGAGCTTATGGTGAGTGGAAAAAACCTTATTCCAAATTTTCAGCTTATCATGGTTATTGGCCTATTTCATTTACCGAAATGGACAACCGATTGGGAAACAGTATGGAATTTAAGAATATGGTGGCAACCGGACATTCAAAAAACCTGAACACATTACTCGATTTTGTAGCACATCATGTTCACGAACAACATCCAGTTTACAAAAAGCATCCCGATTGGACTACAAGTCTTTATTTGCCTGATGGCTCTTTAAATACCGAAAGATGGGACGAACACAGACTTACAACCTGGTTTGATGTATTTTTGCCAACCCTTGACCTCGCAAAACCAGAAGTTGCCGAAATGCTTGCCGATTCTGCTTTATGGTGGATTAAGGAATATAAGCTGGATGGTTTCAGACACGATGCAACAAAACATGTTCCTTTAAATTTCTGGAGAACTTTAACATCTAAAATTAAAACAGAAGTGGAACTAAAGGAAAAACGTCCTGTATATCAGGTGGGAGAAACGTATGGAAGTGTCGAACTTATTGGAAGTTATCTGGGTAGTGGTATGCTCGATGGTCAGTTTGATTTTAATGTATATGATGCTGCATTGGGAGCTTTTGCACGTGGTGATGACTTTAAAATGTTGAATTATCGATTGAATGAAAGTCTTACTAATTATGGTTATCATAATAAGATGTGTTACATTACGGGAAATCAGGACAGGGGAAGATTTATTTCCTACGCCGGAGGATCATTAAAGTTTGAGGAGAATGCCAAAGAAGCCGGCTGGACCCGCGAAATAGAAGTAGGTAATCCTAATGCATATCAGAAACTCGAAATGTTAATGGCTTTTAATATGACTATTCCTGGTTTACCGGTTATCTATTACGGTGATGAATTCGGAATGCCGGGTGGTAACGATCCCGATTCGAGAAGGATGATGCGGTTTGATAATGAATTAAATTCATTGGAAAAAAGAACCTTGCAGACTACTCAAAAATTAACAGGCTTACGTAAGTCTAATCTGGCTTTTATTTATGGAGATTTTATCTGGATGGAAAACAATAAGAATCTGATGGTTTATGCACGAAAATATTTTAGCAATACAGCTATTGTTTTGTTTAACAATTCGAACGAAAGTATCAATTACAAAATAAATAAAAGCGGAATGATTAATCCGAAAGTTTTCAAACCATATTTCGGAAATAAATATAATGTTACTGACGATGGTTATGCTGAAGTGGAATTAAAACCATTGTCGTTTGAAATCTTAATAAGTGAATAGTGAAAAATAATTTAGTAAACAGTTATAAATAAACAAAATGAAAAAAACAACCTATGTTTTAATACTATGTATTATTCTTGCAGGTATTAACACTATTAATGCTCAGAATGTGATGAAAACCAATCAACAAAAAACAAATAAAGTAGTTCATCCCGAATGGACTAAGAATTCGAATATCTATGAAGTAAATATCCGTCAGTTTACAAAAGAAGGTAATTTTAAAGCATTCGAAAAACATATTGATCGCTTGCACAAAATGGGCGTTGATATTCTTTGGCTTATGCCAATAAATCCGATTGGGGTTAAAAACAGAAAAGGAACATTGGGTTCTTACTATTCCATTAGTGATTACACTGCTGTGAATCCTGAATTCGGAACGCTCGATGATTTCAAAAGTGTTGTAAACAAAGCACATTCACTTGGTATGCATGTAATTATTGATTGGGTTGCTAACCATTCTGCCTGGGATAATCCTTGGGCAAAAGCTCATCCCGAATGGTATAAACTCGACAGTGTGGGCAATTTTATTTCTCCTTTCGACTGGACAGATGTTATTGCCTTGAATTATAAAAATAAGGAGATGCGTAAAGCCATGATTGAAGCTATGTTATACTGGGTAAAAGAATGTAATATAGATGGTTTCAGATGCGATGTTGCCGAAATGGTAGCCGTTGATTTCTGGAACGAAGCCCGTGCAGAACTCGATAAAACCAAAGCAGTATTTATGCTTGCTGAAGCTGAAATTCCGGTACATCACAAAAAAGCTTTCGATATGTCGTATGCCTGGGAACTACATCATATTATGAATAAAGTAGCTCAGGGAAAAGAAGGAGTGCATGATATTGATAAATATTTACTTAAACAGGATACACTTTTTAAACCAGATGATTACCGTATGATTTTTATCGACAATCATGACGAAAACTCATGGAACGGAACTATAGAAAAAAGGATGGGAATAGCTGCTCCAGCTTTTGCCGTTTTGTCAACTACATTGCCGGGTATGCTATTGTTATACAACGGACAGGAAGCCGGTTTAAACAAAAGTCTGGCTTTCTTTGAAAAAGATGAAATCAACTGGGGCAATTATCCATTGCAAGGTTTTTACACTTCATTACTAAAATTAAAAACTGATAACAAAGCATTGTGGAATGGTAACTATGGTGGCAAATACAATAAAATGCTTACCGACAAAACGAACAGTATCATTGCATTTAACCGCAAAAAAGAAAACAACAGTGTTATCGTTATTGCTAATTTAAGCAAGGAAGCATTGGAAACAGTGGTTGATTTTAAAGGCAACGAAGGTAATTATACCGAATGGTTTACTTCCGAAAAATCTTCGCTGAAAGGAAAAATTACAATTAAGCTTAAAGCATGGGAATATAAGGTTTATGTAAAATAATATTCCGCTGATAATATATATATTCTTGAAATTGCAAACTTTGACAAAGTTGTATTTATTTATAAGAAAAAACTTTGTCAAAGTTTAACTAAGTATTGTAAAATAAACCAACTACAAAACCTGTCCCCTACTCCAAAACAGCAAATACTCACTCAAAATTGCCAATACATATTACCTTGAGTGAAGGATACTATATTGGCAGTTGCAGGCATATATATCCTTATCAAGTAAGAATCTCAACCATAAAACATTGCGATAACTAATCAACAAGATTCTGATTTTTGCAAACAAAGAAACCACAACGATCGAAGTGGAAATAGTGCTGGTTAAAATAAGAAAACATACACCCTCCGGCAGAATTTAAAAATCGGAGGGTATTATATTTAATAAAAATGTATATTTGTTGAAAATAAAATTAAATAAATAATCAGAATAATGAATAATAATCAAAATTGCCTATTTCTTTACAAAAAGATGGATTTGAGTAGTATAAAAATATATCAACTGCTTTTTATAAAGTGAAATATATGCAATTTTAGATATTTATTTGATAGCGGTAATAGTATGACGACCGTGCAAATTCAAACATTTTGACAATTTGAAACTGACAGACTACATACAAAATCTATTCTGGACTGAGCGACACGGTTTAGAAAACGACAGGACTAAACTCATTAACAAAATGAGAATACGCTACAAGTTTTTAGAAACGGACTTTGGTTATATTTATTCGCTTGACAAAGAAACTGACAAGTATCCTGGCGGACCCAAGTATTATATCAACAAATACACTAATCATCAAACACAGAGACAAATTGAAATTACTTTACATCGTAACAGTACACCAATATACTTTTACATAAAGCGACTTCAGAATAATATTGAACCTTCATACTCGGACAATGACAACTGTTATGCTTTCTATGAGATTGACATTTACAATGGCATTGACAATCACGACAGACATCATCCGTATTTACCACCTGACTACGAGTTTGCTAATGTTAAAGTCGGACTTGAGATTTTAAAATCAATCCCTAGCATTCTAAGCGGGACTAACTGGTTTGACAGAAACAAACTGGACAGAATATTTCTTGAAACTAAGGGTTACAAATCAGGACAACATGACAATCCTACTTTTGCTTTAATTAAAAAGACATTTTCGTTTTTAGAAACTGACCATAACTTTAAAATAGTTTTCGATTTCGATAAGTTAAGACCTTTTGAACAAGGACTTGGTGGATATTTGGTTTATAGCAATGACAAAACTACGATTGGTTTTTCGGTTGACTTTCGTGATCAAGACTTTTCAGTATACCTGCTTGAAACCAAAGATTACGACATAGATAGCTTTTGGCAAATCGGAGATAGAGTTGGTAACGGAGGGACAACAGAAAAGGAATTTATTCATGCAAAGAGACAACTTGACGCAAGGATTAAGAACTACTACCGCTAATCAAGTGGACTGCCATGCCAGTAATCAATTTACAACTAGAGTATTTCAAGTAC
>CAZYEM010000090.1:0-14302 GCA_964646395.1 uncultured Bacteroides sp. | reverse complement strand
AGATTCTGATATTACTTACATTTGTTGCAGCTATCGTTCTTAGTGTCTATTTATTAAATGATAGATTTAAAGTTCAACCCAATGATTTAACAGGAAATACCAATGTAGAACAACGGTAGTAATATTTTAGATTTTATTTTAAAGAATTTCTGATGTGTGATGTACTATGTATATGATGCAAGCAATAACTATTGCAATAATTTCGATATAAAAATCAATTTATAATATTAATAACCATATAATTACAAAAATAAATATCAATATTTAAACAAAAAAAACAATCATTAAAAAACAAAGAAATGAAAAAAGTACAATTAATCCTGTTAAGTTTATTATGCAATTTTGTTTACGGACAAGATAGCAGTTTTTATGATTTTAATTATACAAAAGTTGATTCAAAACAATTAGTAGATTATTATCAAACAATACATTACAAAGACAAAAATAATGTAATTCAAAAAACATATTTTATTTCGGGAAATACCGAATCAGAAATATATATTTCAAACGATAAAGAAAAATTTAAAAATGGGTTAGAAATCAAATGGTACGAAAACGGAAGAATAAAAAGGTATATCAATTATATCAACGATACTATTGATGGCAGTTTGAATACTTTTTGGGAAAACGGAAATCCCAAACGACAGGATATTTATAAAATGGGAAAACTTGTTGAAGGGAAATGTTTTGATTTTGAAGGGAATGAAATTAACTATTATAACTATGAAATATTGCCTGAATTTATAGGAGGAACCAAAGCACTATATTCATATATAAAAAAAGAAATTCATTACCCTGAAGAAGCTTTGGAAAACAAACATACAGGCAGAGTTACAGTTAGTTTTGTGGTTAGCGAAACTGGAAAGATTAGAGAAGAAAAAATTTTTAATGGAGGTGAGGAATGCCTTAATATTGAAGCATTAAGAATAGTGGAGAATATGCCAAAATGGAATCCGGGGCAAGTGGATGGAGAATATGTAAGTATGCGGATTGGAATACCCATATTGTTCTTAATTGCTGATTAATATTGCTGATATCTTACATTGGCAATTTGATAAAATCCATAATTTAAATCATTTAAGGGATTGATTTATTTCTCTTTGCAAATCTTATCTGAAAGAAATAAAATGAAAAGGAAAAAATACATTCTGCTTATAATATGTTTTTCATTATTAATGTTGAGTAATTGTTCTGAAAACGAACTTAGATTTGATTTTCAATTTATTAAAGCTTCAGAATTCCCAATATATATCGAAAATGAAGAAAAAAAAGCTGATTTAAATTCAGAGACTATATATTATAATTTTAATAATTGCACATTATTACCAAATGCTATAGTGAAAAAAAATTCACTCACACTCTTTCCAACGCTGCTATAATAATGAAAAAATTCAGCATCTGTTTGTTTATAACTAAATATAACACGAATTGAAAAAACGATGTATATCAATAAAAATATTCTAATAATTAACCAGACTTAATGAAATATTTGCTAAGTTTGTATTATTAATTTACCACGCATTGAAAAAGTATAAAAAGTCTGTAATTGATTTTCTGATAATTTAATAAAACTTATATTTAAGACTATATGTATTTTAATAAATCAATTGAATGGTACTAATTTGGGGCAATATAATTTCTGAATCTAATTCTGAAAGATAAAAAGAACTTTCCGAATGTGACATTTGTACAAATTATTTTGCTCATTCAGCTTTATCAATACTATTATCAATAACCTGACTGTAAAGGTATAATTAAACTAACACTGCTGTTTGAATCACCAATTTACAGATATTTATTCGGGTGGAATTTCTGATCTAATTGATGGAAAAACCTCAGGCAAAATCATAGGGTTAATAAATGAAATCAATCATAATGCATTGGTTTCGAAAGAAGAAATAATTTAAAAATAATACATTAAGAAAGAAAACGTAGTTAGAATTTCTGGATTAATTAATAAATAAAGAATGATCAAATTAATTGAAAACGACAAAACAGAATTCAAATCCATATTGAACGATAAATTGGAAAAAGAAGTAGTTGCTTTTCTGAATTCAAAAACAGGAGGCGATATTTATATTGGAATAGCTGATGACGGCTCTGTTTTGGGTGTTGCTGAACCGGATAAAATACAGCTTACAATTATCGATCGTATTAAAAACAATATTTTGCCTACTTCATTGGGGCTTTTTGATGTATATAGCGAAGAAATCGAAAACAAAACCGTTATTCATATTGTTGCTTCAAGCGGAACCGAAAAGCCCTATTATATCAAAACACTAGGGATGTCGCCGGCAGGCTGCTATATGCGGATTGGCAGTGGATTAAAACAAATGGATAATGTAATGATAGACCGGTTTTATGCTAGCCGTACCAGAAATTCATTACGGAATATTGTTTCCCCAAGATATGCCAATCACAGTTTTGCCCAACTTAAAATTTACTACGAAGAAAAAGGGTTTCAGCTTAACGAGGCTTTTATCCAGAATCTGGACCTCTATACAACTAATGGCCAATACAATTATGTAGCGTATTTATTGGCAGATATTAACAGTGTTTCTATTAAAGTGGCTAAATATGCAGGCACTGATAAATGTGATTTAATTGAAAATGAAGATTATGGGTTTTGTTCGTTGATTAAAGCTACTGAACGGGTTCTGGATAAACTCGAAATTGAGAATAAAACATTTACCAGAATTACCGGTGCTGCCAAACGTGAACAAAAACGAATGATCGACCGCATTGCTCTGCGTGAAGCATTTATTAATGCAATTGTACACAACGATTACACAAGAGAAGTACCCCCTTTGGTCGAAATTTATGCTGATCGTCTGATAATTACATCCTATGGTGGCTTGATAGAAGGACTTTCAGCCGAAGATTTTTTCAGTGGTCGCTCTATGCCACGCAACCGCGAATTAATGCGTATATTCAGAGATCTGGAACTCGTAGAACATCTCGGCTCAGGAATGAATCGTATTTTAAATATTTACGATAAAGGAATTTTTAAGCTTAGCGATAATTTTCTGGAAATCGTTTTTCCCTTTGATGAAGAATATAACAGCAATTCAGAATTAATGGAAATTCAAGAGTCTGACCTAAACACCATGCAAGTCACCATGCAAGTCACCATGCAAGATACCATGCAAGTCACCATGCAAGATACCATGCAAGATACCATGCAAGTCACCATGCAAGTCACTTCATTAGTTAAAGAAATTGAAGGTAGCTTGTCGAGGACAGAATTAATGAAGAAACTAAAATTATACAATCGTGATTATTTTCGTCTCGAATATCTGCAACCAGCTTTAAAATCAGGCTATATAGAAATGACACTGCCTGACAAACCCAATAGCAGATTTCAAAAATATTTACTTACGGCTAAGGGTATAGAATTAAAAGAAATTTTGCTTTCCTATAAAAAACAGCAATCAACAAACGAAACAGTAATCGTTTCGGAATCTGATTATCCATATAGCCAAATGAAAATTAATCTGCAAACAGAAAACCTTATAAAAGCTATGGATAGCGACTATACTTTAACAGAAATAATGCAGAAACTTCAACTAAAAAATAAAGCCCATTTAAAGCTTGAATATCTGAAGCCTGCATTAAAAAGCGAAATCATAGAAATACTGCGAAAAGCTGAGAATGAACAAACATACAGGCTCACAAAAAAAGGACTTGAAATCAAAAAGCAATTGGGAGATTTATTGCATGAATAATGCTTTAAAAAAACAAGGATATAAACAAATTTTCAGAAAACATTAATAATCAAATTAAATAAACCATGGACAAAATAGTTGCAAAATATGTACATTTCAGAAAAACCGGAAAAGATTTAAACGACAAAATGATTAATTGCAAAGAGATAAAAATTGACATAAAAGGAGCCGGGAAAAAATTAAAAATGATGGAAGGTAATACTTTTGTATTTGAGAATGAAGAAGAATCTGATGTTCTGATGGATTTTTCCTTGTTCGAAATGTTAGTAAATGACAAAAGTTTTACGGAAAGGTATTTTGAATTGGATTTACCGGAAACTGATGATGAAGGTATCATACTGGAAGCAAAAATGGAAGCTTTTACTTCGCTATTCGAAATTGTAGATGTTGACAGTAAAAAATCTGCAGTTTATATAATTGATCTTTTGGATAATAAAAAAGAATATTCTTTTATTGATTTGGGTTTTTCACTTACTGCTAAAGTTGGCATGCTGGTTTTTACACGAATCATTCCTTTTGATGATTTTAATATGACGGGGGGTGTTTCATTTGTTTTTGATAAGAGTAAAAAAGATATGCTTATAAGTGGGCTTGGTTTTCAAAAGTTTAAATCGAATAATAAATTGAAATCAGCAGATAAATATCTGTTTTTTTATAATATGAATAAAACGTATGGGTTGGATTTGCGAAAACAAAATTTATAATTAAAATGGGATTAAGCTTTCATTATAGCGGTAGCATTGCAAAACCCGAATTGTTATCAGAGTTAATAACTGAAGTTCAGGAAATAGCCAACGTATATCAATGGAAATATCATGTTTACGACACCGTATTTCCCGATGGTGAATTTGGCAAAACAAATTACAATTCACATATTTACGGCATCAGTTTTACACCACCCGAATGCGAAACTATTTCAATATGCTTTCTTTCAAATGGTAGGATGAGCGATACAGCACATCTTATATTTTTTGGCAAAACCGAAACCCAGGACGAAAGCAAGTATTTGTATATGCTGTCAGTAAAAACACAATTTGCCGGTATAGAATCGCATCAGCTTATCATTCATCTTATTCGACATCTAAATCAGAAATATTTCAGCAATTTCAAGTTATCAGACGAAGGTAAATATTGGGAAACCAATGATTTTGATGTCCTGAAAAAGAATTTTAAAAATTATACTGCTATTTTGGATGGATTTTCATTAGCTCTGCAGACATTTCCGGTAAATAAAGGTGAAAATATAGAGAATTATTTAGAAAGAATGATGAAAGAAGTGAATCGGAATCTGAAATTGTAAGAATCGGAAGTATTTAAGAAAATATTTTATGAAAGAAAATGAAATTATACACAGTGAAGAAAGCAGAAACAATTTAATCAGTTATCATATTAAACAAAATAACAAATGAAAGTAATAGCAATAAACAAAAAAAAAAAAAAAGAAGGAAATACCTATCATGCAGTAAACATGGTTAGCGATGAACTTAAAGAAAATGGGATTGAATTTGAAATACTCCATATCGGCAATAAAATGATACAGGGTTGCTTGGCTTGTGGCAAATGCAAAATCAACATGGATGAAAAATGCGTAATCAAAACGGATGAACTTAATCAATGGATACAGCAGATAAAAGTTTGTGATGGCATTATCATCGCTTCTCCTGTCTATTATTCGGGTATAGCGGGAACTATGAAAAGTTTTCTTGACAGATTGTTTTATGTTGCTGGATCAAACGGGGGATTATTGCGACATAAAATAACAGCTGCTGTTGTAGCAGTCAGGAGAACAGGTGGTTCAGCCACTTTCGACAGCCTGAACCATTACCTCACCTACTCCGAAATGATTATTGCAACTTCCAATTACTGGAATGTTATACATGGTACATCTCCTGCGGAAGTTCACAATGATGCAGAAGGAAAGCAGATTATGAGTGTATTGGGTAAAAATATGGCCTGGCTGTTAAAAATGAAAGAAGCTAGCGCCGGCAAAATTGAACCTCCATTTAAAGAGAAGAAAGAATATACTAATTTTATCAGATAAGTGAGAGTTAAACTGCATTAGTTTATAATATTGAAAAGCATTTTCCAAAATAAGTGAATCTCTGATAACTTTTTCTGAATAATTAACCGGACTTGTAATCAGCAAATTTATTTTTGAATATTTTTGATTAATACCTTAAATCCGCAAATTATATTTTGTTGTCCACGAATTTTTATAAAATAAAATTAAGAATACAAAACTTGCAACTGTTTATTAATAAATCATTAATAAGAATCCTTGCTTTTTTTAGGATATATATCTTCTGTTAATTTTATAAAACTTTTAAAAAATTATATAATGCTTTTATTGCATTCTATTGCTAATATTGCAAACAGATTTTTTTTCATTGTTAATCACTTGTTAGTAACTGAAGAATATTAAAAGTTTAAATTTTTAAAGTACTGATATTTTTACAATTAAAAAAAATGAATTTATTTACAACGTTGTTAACAAGATTGTTATAGATGAGTGATGAGTTAGTTCAATTTTTGATTAACTTTGTTTAATAAATATAAAATCTGATTATTGAATTTTAAATAAGCAGGAGAGCAAAAGTTATATTTTAAAATTTGAACAAGGACTTAAGTTAAAATCCTTATATTTTAGGATGAAGATATTAAGTTTTCGTTCATTTAAAGTATTTTTTAGAAGCTCTGATAATAAAGCTGTACTGAAAAACGATAGGAGGGTTATGTTTTTGTTTCATATTAAGAACTATATATGTATAAGATATATTGTGGTTTTTGTTTTTTTATTATTGTTTTTGAATTCAATAAATGGATTTGCTCAGCCATGTTCCACAAATATTATTCAAGCTGATTTCACAAGTTCGCAGTTATGTAATACCAAGAATTTTAGTTTTACAAATACTACAACAATCTTTAGTGGTTCAATAACTTCTTCTTTATGGAATTTTGGCGATGGAAATACATCTGCTCTTCTTAATCCGTCCCATAACTATGCTTCTTTTGGTAATTATTCAGTTACGTTAACTTTAACCCATAGTTCGGGTTGTGTTATTACAAAAACGCATAACATTCAGGTTTTGCAACCTCCTGTAGCCGTGTTTTCTGCTAATTCCGACAGTGTGTGTGCCGGGCAATTAATTACGTTTACTAATTTTTCAACAGGAACCGGATTAACCTATAAATGGTATTTCCGAGATGGACCAAATTATGATGCTGTGAGTAATTCGGCAATAAGCCCCTCTCATTTTTTTACAGCAGCAGTTGGAGCAGGATATCAGACGTTTAATATAAAACTGGAAGTTAAAGATGCTAATGGATGTATTGATTCTATAACACATTCTTTAGTTATTAAACAACGACCTTTTATTGATTTCCTTGAAAACGGAAATTTCAGGAGATGCGAGAACGTTATTGGTACTGTAAGCGATACGGCAATAATTTATAATTTCTCCGATTTAACTAGTATTGCTTCCTATCAGATAAACTGGGGTGATGGTGGTGGTTTTATTCCTGTAACAGCTCCCTTTGACTATACTACTCCGTTACAGCACGTGTATAACATTATAAACAATTATCCGATAAGCATTCAGGCAACGGGTTTTAATGGATGTATTAGCACATTTAAAGATACTTTTGAAATAATAACCATTCCCTTACCAGAATTTGCATCATTGCCTTTTAGTGCAGGATGTATTCCGTTTACAGTTTATACTGTGAATAATAGTTCGGGAGTTACTCCAAATACACTCACTTTTATTAACTGGGGTGATAATAGTATTGATACGCTGCCATTAGGAGCACAACCCGGCGATACTTTGTTTCATACATATACCTCTACCACCTGTTTTAACAATTCGCAACAGCCTTACAACATTGTTCTTACAACCAAGAACGAATGTGGTGCTCCTTTTAAAAGCTATGGACCGGTTGAGGTTTATGCACCTCCCGATGCTCATGTAAATGTAACTAATGATTCGGTATGTGTTGGAAATCCGGTTGTTTTTCTAAATCAGACTATCCCTAATTTATGTGCTGCAAATCCTCGTACCCTCTATACCTGGAATTTTGGAAATGCCATCGTTGGTCCTTTACTTGCCCCCTTAAATAATCCAACACCCGGTATTTCAAATACGTATAATCAGGCAGGGGTTTATAATGTAATATTGACAGCTGCAAATAATACTCCCGCTTCTACCGGAAAACCGGGATGCGGAAGTACAGTCGATTCTATAAAAGTTTATATTTTCGAAGCTTATGCTGATTTCACTTTCGATACAGTTTGTTTTGGTAATCCTACTCAATTTACTAATTTATCAACAACTCCCGGTGGAATTATCACAACTTTAAGCTGGAACTTTGGAGATGGAAACTTTTCAAACCTGCAAAATCCGATTCATACTTATTCAAACCCTGGTCATTATAATGTAAAACTGACTATTGAAAGCAGTCTGGGTTGCACTGATGTAAAGTATGATACCATCATAGTGGATTCATTGCCAACAGCCAATTTTTCAATTACAAATACCTGTTTGGGAGATACCACCTTTTTCATTAACTTATCTGTAGCAAATGCTGACAGTTTAACTGCTTTTTTATGGGATTTTGACGATGGAAGTTCATCTGTATTAAAAAATCCATTTCATATTTATCAGGATAGTGGAACCTATAATATAAAACTAAAGGTTTTTAACAATAAATCCTGCGAAATTGATACAACTATCTCTCATACAGTTTTTCCCAATCCGATTGCTTCTTTTTACACAGATACAGTTTGCTCTGGTTATCAACGTATTTTTACTAATAATTCAGTACCTGTAGCAGGGAGTTTAACTTCCTATTTATGGACTATGGGCGATGGCATAGGATATTCCTATCAATTTGATACTACCTATATTTATTCAGGAACTGGTACTTATCCTGTAACTTTAATAATTTCCGATATCAATGGATGTATAGATGATACAACCATTAATGTCTATCTTGGACCAGTGCCTGTTGCTGATTTTACATTTGATACGGCATGTTTTAATACACAAACTCTTTTTACGAATACTTCCAACAATCAGGGTGTACCTATTTCTGTCTCATTTTGGGATTTTGGTGATACTACAACTTCAAATCTGACAAATCCTAATCATTTATTTAATACCTTATCTGTTTATAATGTATCCTTAAAAGTGACCAATGTAAATGGATGTATCGATTCCATTTCAAAAGTAGTTATTCTGGATACGTTGCCTGTTCCTTTTTTTGCTTCAACAACTGTTTGTAAGGGAGATACCACAGAGTTTAACGATTTTTCATTTGCCATTGGGAGTACTATAACTTCCTGGAATTGGAATTTTGGTGATGGAAACAGCTCTTTTTCCCAAAATCCAACCCATATTTATCTGAATTCAGGTAATTATAATGTTACACTAACTGTTACTGATGCAAAAGGATGCAGTAAAGATACAGCAATAAGTGTAACGGTATGGAGTTTGCCACAACCCTCATTCGCAGTTACTACACCATGCAAGGGACAGACTGCTGATTTTACTCCGATAGCAGGAAATCTTGCTTATAATAACTGGTACTGGAATTTTGGTAATAATAATGATACAAGTTTACTTCAGAATCCTTCTTATACATTTCCTCAATCTACTACATATAATGTAAAATTAGAAGTAATTGATGCGAATGGATGTATTGGCGATACCATTCAAAATGTTTTTATAAGTCCGTTGCCTATTGCTGATTTTTATTCAGATACGGTTTGTTATGGCGATTCTACTCACTTTACAAATGCTTCAATTGACTCAGGATATGCAATAAATAGCTGGTATTGGAATTTTGCAAATACAGGAACTGCAAATATTGAAAATCCAAGTCATTTATTCAATAATGCAGGATTTCTAACAACAACATTGGTGGTTTCCAATATTTATGGTTGCCTGGATACTGTTGTTAAATTAGTTAGAATAGATACAATACCTTTTCCCGATTTTTCTGCAACAACTGTTTGTTTGGGAAATTCCACTCATTTTACAGATATGTCAACAACAAGTGGAGCTGCAATTAATTCGTGGCAATGGGATTTTGGTGATGGAATTACATCCGTTTCTCAAAACCCACTACATATTTATGGAAGTCCGGGAGTTTTTAATGTTCGCTTAAATGTAATCAAATCAAATGGATGCAGTCATGATACAACTATCGGGGTTTTAGTTCATCATTTGCCACAGCCTGTTTTTACTTTAAGTAATGTTTGCATTAATAATGCAATAACTTTTACTGCAATAGACAGTTTACATCCATCAATAAGCTGGCAGTGGAATTTTGGAGATGGTAATACAGATACAGTGCAGCAACCATTTCATATCTATTCAAATTCGGGAAATTACCTTGTTCATTTGCATATTGTAGATACAAACTATTGTGAAGCCGATACCAGTAGGACTGTTTTTATTTCAACGTTACCAGTGGCCAGTTTTTCTTTTGATACCAATTGTTTGGGGCAAGCAATTTCTTTTATTGATTTGAGTGTTGATTCCAACTATACAATTACTGGCTGGAACTGGAATTTCGGTGACTCAACTACTTCATTATTAAATAATCCAATTCATTTTTATAATAACTCGGGTTTATATAATGCAAATCTGATAATTACAAATTCGAATGGTTGTACTGATACTGCCATTCATACAGTTTTAGTTGACTCACTTCCTGTTGCAGGATTTAACGCCAATAATGTTACAATTGGAGGAACTACAAATTTTACAGATATTTCTATTGCTAATTCTGCGTTTATAAATAGTTGGATCTGGGATTTTGGTGACGGAAATACTTCAATTCAACAAAATCCAACTCATACATATAATCAATCGGATACATTTTCTGTAAAATTAACTGTAATCAATAGCAATGGTTGCATTGATTCAATAATCAGAAATATAGTGGTTTATCCATTACCCGATCCCGATTTTGCAGTTAGTCCGGTTTGTCTGGGCGATAGTTCATATTTTATAGATAATTCATTAAGTTCGGGTGGAAATGTTGTAAACTGGCATTGGAACTTTGGTGATGGATCTGTTATAAATTCACAAAATCCTTCTCATAAATATGCAACTGCCGGAAATTTTACCGTTTGGCTCACAATTACTGATGTTAACGGAAGTATAGACAGTATTTCACATATTGCTGTTGTTAATCATAACCCAATTGCTGGGTTCATTTATAATCCGGTATGTTCCGGAGTTATTTCCGTTTTTATCGATAGTTCTTCCGTAAATGCAAGTAATATTAATCAATGGAACTGGAATTTTGGAGACGGAACAACTGTTTCAAACATTCAAAATCCGATGCATCAATATACTGTCGTAAATTCTGCAACTTTATATAATGTTACAATAAACGTAATAGATACAAATGGATGTATGGATTCTTTAACAAAGCAGATTACAATTTATCCTCCGGTAACAGCTGCCTTTGTTTCCGATACAGCTTGCAATAATTCGGCTGTTCAACTTTTTGATAATTCATATAGTGCAGCAGGTAATATTGTTGCCTGGGATTGGAATTTCGGAAATGGAAGTGGAACGGCTATTCAGCAAAATCCTGTTTATACTTATACCAATATATTGAATAGCACTATATATAATGTAAGATTGATTGTAACAGATACGTTGTCTTGCAAGGATACGGTTTATAATCAACTTCTTGTTTATCCTCAGCCACAAGTAAATTTTAATGCCGACACAATTTGTCTGGGTTCGGTTACCGTTTTTACCGATTTAACCTTTAGCAATGGAGGTGCCCTTTCTTCCTGGAGCTGGGATTTTGGAGGAATAGGAAGTTCTTTATTGCAAAATCCAACCTTTACTTTTTCTACCTGGGGTATTTACAATACAACCTTAACGGTTACGGATGTTAATGGATGCTCTGCTTTTAAAATGATTCCGGTTACTGTAGATTCAATTCCTGAAGTAAACTTTACATATCAGGGAAATTGTGCAAGCGGACTTATTAATTTTGCAGATGCTAGCATTCCTCACGGTAGTATAAACTCAAACTGGAGCTGGGATTTTGGCGATTCCTATTCTTCTACATTGCAAAACCCAGTGCATTATTATACTGCCATTGATACGTTTAATGTTACCCTAACCGTTGGAAATACTGCTGGTTGTTCTGGTAGTGCTACCAAACAGCTTTATATGAATCCCTCTTTATCTTATGAGTTTTATGCTGACACTGCTTGTGCAGGAGGAACAACTCATTTTGTTGATAGTTTCCTGATACAAACAACCCAAATAACTACATGGTTATGGAATTTCGGCGATGGTGGTATTGCAACTATCCATAATGCAAGCCATCAATACAATAATGCCGGTACTTATCATGTTACACTTACTGTTGCTGATACCAATGGTTGTGTAGAAACTATACAGCATAATATTGAAGTAAATCCCAGACCTGTAGTTAATTTCGCATTTAATTATGTATGTGTTGGTGACTCTACTGCGTTTACGGATATTACTTTTTCAATAGCACCCAATATCTTATATTCATGGGATTTTGGTGATGTAAACTATTCAAATATTGTTAATCCGGTTCATTTGTTCGACACTGCCGGTAATTATACTGTAAAATTGATAGTTACCAATGCAAATGGATGTACTGATTCTGTTTCCAAAACAGTTGTAATTACACCTAAACCTGTTGCTAACTTTACGGTAAATAATGTATGTGAAGGTATTCCTGTTATTATTAATGATTCAACAATTAATCCGGGGAGCTTTATCAATAGCTGGAAATGGCTTTTTGGTGATGGAAATTCATTTTTTATTCCAGATTCTGCATTATATACGCCTACTATAACACATGCCTATGCCAATGCAGGAAATTACACGATTTCTTTAATTGTTAAAAATAATGCTTGTACTGATACCATAACAAAAAATATTGAAGTTTATAATAATCCGGTTGCAGGTTTTTATACTACAAATGAATGTCTGAATGATACTTCCTATTTCTTTGATACGTCTTTAATTGCAGGTTATCCCATTGTTTCCTGGAATTGGAATTTTGGAGATGGTGTAAATAGTATTTTAAATAATCCGGGTCATGTATATGCTCAGGCTGGATATTATACTTCTATATTAAATGTTGTGGATTCGAGAGGTTGCAGTAATACAATCAACAATTTCGTTACTGTTTATCCGCTTCCGGTTGCTAATTTCACGTATTCTTCAACTTGTTTTCATGATTCTACTCATTTTTCAAATCTTTCTTTTGGAAATGGAGCAACTATCAATAATTGGAAATGGATATTCGGCGATGCATCATCTGCCACTGGTATTGAAAATCCATCACATTATTATTCAACGCCAAAGAATTATAATGTACAGTTTATTGTAGGAAATACAAGAGGTTGTATTGATACTACCGTTATGCAAGTGATTGTGGATTCGTTACCACAGGCTAATTTTACAAGTAATACGGTTTGTATGGGAAATCAAACGGTTTTCTCAAATACTTCTGTTAATCATGGGACTACGAACACTTCATGGAAATGGAATTTTGGAGATGGAATCGGAACTTCAGTATTGCAAAATCCGTTTTATACTTATCAGAATCATGGTATTTTTAATGCCAAGCTATTGGTTAAAAACCAAAAAGGATGTGTAGATTCCATTTCAAAACCTGTTCAGGTAGATACAATTCCGATTGCTAATTTCAAAGCTGATAGTGCTTGTTTGGGCTTACCTACACATTTTACTGATTTATCTCAATCTTATGCAAATCTGGCTTTAACTTATTCTTGGAATTTTGGGGATAATACTGCATTGTCGAATCTTCAGAATCCAATACATACTTATTCAAATGCAGGAAACTATCTGGTTTCTTTAACTGTAACTGATGCACATTCCTGTTCAAAATCTATAATAAAAAATATAGTTGTTTACAGTTTGCCAACTGCTTTATTTACGGCACCACCAGCTCAATTTCCCGCTGCTACTAGTTTTGCAAACAATTCTGTTGGAAATCCGGCTGCCATAGTAAATTGGAACTGGAATTTTGGGGATGGCATTGGTACAAGTGTTTTGCAAAATCCTGTTTATAATTATGCAATTACGGATACTTTTAATGCAAGACTGATTGTAACTGATATTCATGGATGTAAGGACACTGTGATAAATCCGGTAATTGTTTATTTACCTTTTATACATGCTGATTTTGAGTTCACTTTATCTTGTGCTGGTTCATCAGCATTTTTCACTGATAGTTCAACCATTGGTACCGGAAATACAATTTTGAATTGGTTGTGGAATTTTGGAGATACTAATTTTTCAACGCAACAAAATCCTCAGCATCAGTATGCAAATCCCGGTAACTATGCTGTTATGTTAATAGTTAAAGGATTAGGTGGTACTGTAGATACAGTTATTAAAATGGTGACTGTTTTCCCGAAACCTGTTGCTAACTTCGATAACTCAGGAGTTTGTATCGGAATTAATAAGACTTTTACTAATCAATCTACCGTTCAAACGGGAAATATAATCAGCTGGAACTGGAATTTCGGGTATGGA
>CAZYEM010000089.1:3562-14336 GCA_964646395.1 uncultured Bacteroides sp. | reverse complement strand
GGTTTTCCATCATGTAAAAAATAGTCCAGATACGTCTCTCGTTCTCCATTGTTCTCTACAATAATCGGTGTGATACTAGCAGGAAGAAGAGAGAGAGTATCCTTTATGGCAGATAAGTATCGTTCTTTTCGTTTCGCATCATTGATGATTCCAAATCGGTTATGAATGGACGTGGTGAGAATCAGATAGATCATTAGAGGATAGAGCGACGACACGTTTAAATTCGACATATGCCATTCGGTTACAAGGGAGCGCGGTCTGATAATGCTTATGGTGATTTCCACGATTGAGAAATCTTGCCAAACAGAAACGACATTGGAGGGGTTCTCCTGTGATGGCTTGTTCTAAGTATTCATTGACCTTCACATGAATGGGAATTTCTACAACGGGATATTGTTGCTCGGCAGGAAGTGATAACCAAGATTGACAAATGGAAGATGTCTGTTGATGGCGCGTAAAACATCCCTTTGTAGAAAATGTTTTACAGCATGCTTTACACTGTAAAATTTCTTTCACTTTTTGTTTTACGAGTTTTACGGATTCGATTTTTACGGGATCTTGTTTTACGGATACAAGTTTTACAGATTGCATTTGTGATTTCATCGTAATAATATGTACAATCTGTGCATAGATTTCTTCAAACTGATCATTGGATGGAACATGTTCTATTTTGGAATTGTCTTCGACATGTTCTATTTTGGAATCGTCTTGAACATGTTCTATTTTGGAAACGTCTTCGACATGTTCTATTTTGGAAATGCCGGTTGTAGGCAGATGTTTTCTCTCTGCCGATAAGGAAGACAATTGCCGATAGAGTTTATCAAACTCTGCCTTCTCTTTTTCTTTCTCCTCTTGCGTAGGTTCCTTTAGGTCCTCCACTTTAGGTAAGGGGATTTTCTCAAGGGAAGGTAGCCCAGGAGTACTGGCGACAAGAAAGGCATAGAGGCGCTCAAAGGCGTCCTCCTTCTCATCTGCCTTTGTCTTCTTACCCTTTTTTGGCATATGCTATGGACAGTATTGATTTTAATCATGTCAATAGAATCACTCAATTTTTAGGAATTTAAATTCCGTGGAGGCACAAACCGTAAGAATCATGATCCTATTATGATCGCCACATACGAAAGTAAGACAAGCACCGAATCGTGTCAAGTACGAAATTGATACATATACGAAAGTAAGACAAGCACAAAATCACGCCATGTATTAATCCACCTCATCCGCATTCTGGCTCTCAGTGCCAGCACCAGGCGCACCCGCCTCTTCATACATCTTCACCATAACCGGGCGAATCTTGTCCTCATACTCCTTCTGCTTCGCATCATAGACCGCCTTCTCCTCCTCACTATGCTCCTCCAACCATTCAATACCCTCCTTCACCCAACTCTCCACTTCCTTTACCGTGTCTGCACCCAACGTCACCTTTACCTTCTCCTCCTGAACCGCATTGCGCGTGTTGTACAGATACGCCTCTAAGCCATTCTTTGCCTCCACACGCTCCATCTGTACCTTGTCCGCCTCCGCATTCTTCTCCGCTTCTTTGATAAGACGTTCAATCTCCTCCTTGGACAAGCGTCCCTTATCATTCGTAATCGTAATCTTATTCGACTTTCCTGTCGACTTCTCTGCCGCCGTTACATTCAGAATACCATTCGCATCCACATCAAAAGACACCTCAATCTGTGGAACTCCTCGTGGCATCGGTGGAATTCCCTCCAACTTGAAATCACCTAGACGATTACAGTCGCGTGTAAACTGACGCTCTCCCTCATACACCTGAATCAACACTCCTGGCTGATTGTCCGCATAAGTAGAAAAGGTTTGCGACTTCTTGGAAGGAATCGTCGTATTGCGCTTAATGAGTGGCGTCATCACACCACCCGCTGTCTCTAGACCAAGGGAGAGAGGTGCAACATCCAAGAGAATGAGTTCAGAGGTGCGATCGGTTGAGTTGGCACCACCCATCAGAATGTGTGCTTGAATCGCCGCACCATACGCCACTGCTTCATCGGGATGGACTGAGTCATTCAACTTCTTCCCATTGAAAAAGTTACTCACCATCTCACGAATCTTTGGAATACGTGTCGATCCACCCACCATGACAATCTCATGAATGTCTGACTTGGACATGTTCGCATCACGGAGCACTTGTTCCAAGGGCGCAATGGTGCGACGAAAGGTGCTCTCGCAAAGCGCCTCAAACTTCGCACGTGTTAGTACCAGATTCAAATCAATGCCATCCACAAGCGCATCAATTTCCAGGGACGCCTGAGTAGACGTACTCAAACTGCGCTTGGCTTTCTCACAGGCGCTACGAAGACGGTTCAAGGCGCGCGCATTTTCTTTTACATTGCTATTTTTATTCTTTTTCTTAAATTCTTGGACACACCAGTCCACCATAATGCTATCAATATCAGATCCCAATTATGTTATCGTATGGCTCTTTATCCATACTTCTTACAGTTTCCTGTAAGTTCAGACTATATCTTCAAAGGATTTTAATAAATCCAATGGAACCCATTCGTGCCCATTTCTCCATCGTAAAAAATACATTAGGATACTTTGAGTAGTCGTTGAACGTTCATCTTCTTTCGTAAGATGCTTCGCTGCGGATTGCCCATTTTTAATTATTCGCCACGTTTTTACCATCTCACAGTTAATTACTCTGTGCCCTCTACTCTGTCACCAGATAGAGTTGGTAGTGGATTGATAATAAACTAAATATTATTATTATCAATTTTATACGACTTTAGGGGTTTCCCGCAATTAAAGTTCTTTATTCTCGGCAGATAGATTTCTAATAGCATGAAACCGTAGGTAGTTTACCGAGATGCGTATCGCCCGCTGTCGCTTTTACTTCAAAAATACCATCATCGATGGTGATCAAAGACACATCGTGTGTACCCCCGCCAAAATCAAAAATAACAACATGCTGCTCCCCAGCTGTCTTCTTATCCAGTCCATACGCAAGTGCCGCCGCAGTCGGCTCATTAATAATCCGAAGCACATTCAACCCAGCGATGACACCAGCATCCTTTGTCGCCTGACGCTGTGAATCATTAAAATAGGCAGGAACAGTAATCACCGCATCGCGCACCTCTTGACCCAAGTATGCTTCTGCGGTCTGACGCATTTTTGAAAGAACCATCGCCGAAATCTCCTCAGGCAAGAATGTTTTTCGCTCTCCCTTCGCATCCACTTCCACACACGTCTTTCCACCGAGACCAGAACGTACCGTGAATGGCCAATTTGGAATGTCCTGTTGAACAGCCGCATCCTCTAGCTTGCGTCCAATGAGTCGCTTCGCATCAAATACAGTATTCATTGGATTCTGTGACGCCTGATTCTTCGCAGCATCACCGATGAGACGCTCTGTTTCCGTGAAGGCAACATAGGAGGGAGTGGTTCGATTACCATGCTCATTAGCAATGATTTCTACACGGTCGTTCTGCCAGACGCCCACTGCGGAATAAGTGGTTCCCAAATCAATTCCAAGCGCATATTTTACGGTAGATGACATCTCTAAAAAGATAAGTGTATATCTTGTTTAAGCTATTTTTAAAATTTATATAAATAAAAACAAATGGATGTTATACATCAATAGAGGACTGAATATGGGACAAATAAAGATTCTGTGTTTTTCGGAGAAGAAAGGCGATCCGTTGCCATGGCTGTCTATGAAAATAGTTCTGGATGACATCCATCGTTACTTTTTTGCCGATAGGACGGAGATGGGTGAGGTACACGCCATGAATGCTATACAAATGGGGATGATACATTTTATCTAATGATTCCAAAATTTCCGCCTTTGGTATTGTCTTCGTCACGTGCATTTCAAGATACATGCGATGAAGATACTCCATGACCGTACTCATACAAGCACTTTGTAGCGCAAATACTAACGCATCCTCTGGATAATATTCCAAATACGTATGATGTAGATTTTGTACATACAATTGTGCATAACGTTCCAAGCCACCTGGCTGATTTCCACGAAGCGATTTTACCATCGTGTATTTTTCAGATCGAAATTTCCAACGATTTCCCACGGCATCTTTACAAACGATTCCTTGAAACTCGTAGGACTGGTCCTGAAATAATTGACGTATCCAATCACTGATTGGCTGATCCATTTCAGGAAGAAGAGAAAGGAGAGGTGGTGTTCCACGAAAGGAAGATGGGGAATCCTCCACACCAATATGCCCATCTTGATATACGATTCCTTTCTGAATCAAGATCACACGATTGCTCTCTATTCTCTTCACAATTCGATGTGCGGTATGCTGTAATAGAAAACTGTAATAGACGGCATATTCATTACGATTCACATCAGGTACCTCCATAGAAGTATCCCATTGCATCAATTGCTCCAGAATTTCATTGCTGCATTCGGCAAGAGGATCGACATTCAGATAAGCCTCCATAAAAAGTCTACGAAAGGATGTCGTGGAGTAAAAGTGTCCGGTTGCGTATAGTGTAGAACGACTAGTAATATAGAGTTGATCATCACCTACCATTCGAAAACAATTGATCATGACACCATCATGCTGCTCCTGACATACCATACCATGTTGAACCGCTTCAAGACACGTTGTATAAGGAAAAGGCTCACTTGTTGTCTTCGCAGGTGCTACACATACAGGACGATGAAGACGAGTGTTCCATACGACAGAACGAAACCACTTACTATGAGGAAGCTCCATATTGGAACTTCCCTTTTCATAGCGAATCAGACATAAATCCTTCATACCATCTGTATCGACGACACGAAAGGATCCGCCCTCTTCCGATTCCAAATAGTGACGAAGCGAATGGAAATCGGTGTATTGTTCAATAAGTCCCTTGTACACATTATTTTCAAACGTGAATGACATGATAAATGCTACATGGTAGTCGTCCTTTTTCTTTATATTACCAATTGAAGAGTTTACTCCCTCAATAGATTCTCTATAAGATGATAGGGAAGATGGATAATCCGAATGTAAATAGAGAAATGATGGAAGAGCCTTTATCATCACCTGTATCATCACCAGAACCAATACAAGTAGTGGAAGAAGCAGTAGAGGTAGATATTGGTCAAAATGCTGTCGAAGAAGATGTACCCTATGACGCAAATTCTCTATTACAGCGTGAAATGTCTGTGCGAAATGCTCCGACAGAGGAGTCTTTGATGGATGCAGACAATCCAATGTTGGACATTCAATTGGGTGACAAAGTGGTCATTGACTCGATAAGGTATAATAGGACAGTGGGAAGAGTCTACTACCGCAGTCTTGACATCATTGCCATCAAACCCGATAATGTTTCGAACATCATCCAGTCATTTGAGATGGAAGAAGTGGATGATGAGGAAGTCTATAAGAAAGAATATGGTGTTGTCTCCGCTAAGGTGGTTAAAAAGCGCATCTATGAATCATTTGTGGAACAACAGGATTTTCGTGTGGGACAACTCATTGATACATTTGATGCATCAGGTAAACCAGTCAAAAGTTATACTATTACTGCTGTGGATAAAGAAAAGGATATGATTACCATTCAAGATGTGGAGAAAAAAGATGTCCCAAAGGATGTCCTCTTTAATTTTATAGGCATTGAGCCCGATGAAGATTTTGCCATCATTAGCATTCGTCAATTTGTTGCCCCTAGGGATGAAGGTGATCAAAAATCCGATGAACAAGAGGCACAAGAGGCACAGGAAGCACAGGAAGAAGAGGAGGAAGAGGAGGAAGAGGAGGAAGTAGAGGGAATTCATTTGGAGGGAATTATTGAACTCACACTTGCCACAGAAATTCGTGGAGCCACCTCCTATGAACAACGCATTCCTGACGATTTACAAAAGATCGATGCGCTCAATGATTTCATGTCTGGTTTGGATCCCTCTCTACAAAAAGATCCAAAGGCTCTTCGCACCGTTCGTATTTTAGTAGAAACATTATTTGATCTCAAACAATCTACGATTGCGTATCGTGATGATCATTCCATTCAAGGAACTCGCGATCTTTCGGCTACAAGCATCGCCGAATTAATTCAAAGCACCACCGTTCCACTTGGGCGCCCTGTTCTTCAAGTGACTAAAAAATTATACGAGTCAGAAGAGAAAGATGATGTGGAATTACCTGACGAACTCTCTTTCCTTTCCTTTGAGGATGAATTAAAACAAATGTTACGTGATACTGGAAAATCGGTGTCTACCTCTCTTTCTGGAGCAAAAATAAACACCATCGTGCGCGAATGGAGTCAGCAGCAAGCTTTTAATAAGACATTTTTATCTCCTTGTATCCTCCATCAAAATGAAGAACCATTATGGAGAGCATTTTCTGATTCAGAATATTTTCGTTCTATACCTCCCTCTTCTACCGAAACAAATGGCGTCATTACATTACTGAATACTCTGCCAGGATACATCGCCCCTCACCAAAAAGATGTAGATCCCATCCTCGATGAAGTTCCCTTTGGATTAGAGCGCGCTCTTTCCACTACCTATCGAAAGGGTAAAGAACAACGAAAGAAACAGGTATTGAGCGCGGAGGAAACTGCTACGATTGAATCCTATATTATGTTTCCTCTATCTGTCGCAAAATATCTCGGCTCCACACGTTCTCGTTATATCACCACCGATAGTGGACGTAGTCATATGCCTAACAAGACAATGAAAATGATTCTAGAAGAACGAGGCGCACCCCAAGAACCAGGAACCTCAAAAGACATTATTCTTCTCAGTGTCTCAGGAACATCCATCGGTAATATTCCACTTGCCGATTATATTGATGGTATGACTGTACCCGCACTTGGTCTAGGTGATACATTTGATACATTGGAACAATATGGTATGGAACATTTAGAGTTGAATCGTGATATTGCGCAAGTTCTTCTGAATAAGATCGTGAAGTATCAAGCGCAGCTTCTCGGTACATTGACTGAGTTGCGCAATATGAACCGTGATGCTGTTATGAAAGAGCCTGTGATGAATCCATTTTTGGAGAATCAAACAATATTAGAGGAGGTTCGTAATCAGACGACATTGGCAGTAGCGCTTGCAGAATATGAGAGAACCAATCTAACATTGGCAACGTCGGATATTGGGCAAGTTCTCTATTTGCTACGCCATTATCCTATTTTATTTCAGGTCGCAGCGGGTAAGAATGCGGTATTAATTGGAAAAGCGACATTGTACACAGATATGACCAATTATCTTGACTATCGTCGTATCACTACTATCAATCGATACAATGAAAAGAATGCTGGTCAGAAACCAGAGCGCAATACATGCCAACATGTTAGTATGCTGGTATCCATTCGTAAAATCATGGATGATAGTGATCGATTTCAGCAGCTTGCTATATTTTTTAAAAAATATCAGGGAGGTCGTGATAAAGATTCAACGAATTGGATCAACTGCAAACTCTGTAAAAAACATTTATTATGTGTTCATGAAACCCTACAACTTCAAGCCTATCTCAATCCAAAAGAAAAGGATACATTAGAGAAGGAAATCATTTTGAAATGTTCAGGCGGACAATTTCAAGGAAAATACATTTGCAGAAATTGTGGACAGAGTATCCGTGAATTGGATTTTGATAATGGTTTGGAATTTAATGACAATGGAAAACCAAAATCGGGCAGATCTGTCCTTGTTGATGAAGATGCTCTTTTTGATGAAAAATTAAAGAAGGTGCTGAGTGCTATCGATGAACCGTCTAAAATTGAGGAAATACAATTAGATGTGAATGAAACGGCTGATGCGAAAGAAACGAATATGAAATTTTACAACACAATACGTGAAATCGCGGAGCAAGTTGGTGTTCAACTAGATGATGCTAGTTATCGACGTATTATTATGAGGGTTGTTGCCTTTATGAATCAATTGCCATCCGATGATGTCTATTATAAGACGACAAGATCGAAAGTAGATTATCAGGTGTTTCTTGCTCGTCATAGTATTGCCGCATGTGGTTTACTATTATTGATTGAGGTTCAAACAAAAATACCATCGTATGTGGTTCGTTATTCACTAATGGGATGTAAATCACCAGGATTTAATGGCTATCCATTGGATCCTAATCCCGCAAATAAGCAAGGTATTGAGTATGTCGCCTGTGCCATTTCGTCGATTACCAAAAAAGAGCCACCGTGGAATCAATCAGGATTTCAATTGGAAAAAGATGATGCCAAGAGACAGAATGGAATTGCTCTGTACATGATTGCAATATTAGAGGGGAAGGGAAAGGGAGTGATCAGCGATGCTATGATTCAATATGAATTAGCAGGAAAACGCACCTATTTATCAGAGATATTGGGATCATCAACTTCAGTGAATGATGGACGTCCAAAAGACATGATTCCTCCTACCTTTTTACCAGAACAAATTATTGTAACACGTGAAGAAGCGGCGAAGGATGCGATTCGTCCCGAAGTTGCTGCTAACATGGGAAATAAGGGAAAAATGGCGCTCGTAAAATTATGGATTCGTCGTGCGCATGAATTAGCAAAGGAGACCGCATTGCTCATTCGAGGAAGTCCCTTGATGGAGACAACATGTTGTCTGTCCACGATTGATACGCCAGGTGTCTTCTTTACAGAGAATATGGATATGCCGTCTATTGGAAAGCGTACTCTACAGCCTTATCAACAAGGTCAATTGATGCTTACTGAATTTATTCCACGCCTTGAAGGAACCGATGTTGTAAGTGCGGATAAAGATTTATATTACCGAATCTTTTTGAAGTGTTGCTTTCAAGGTAACCGAATGGGACGTTCTCATGAACCTGGTCTAACTCATCGCTGTCATTGGTGCCAATTCCAATTTCCCACTCATCCTGCTGTCATGGATACGGATACAGAGGGTAAAGCCGCCCTTATTTCACAGGAGGTTTCCACAGGTACTGCGGAATTTAATAACCTATTGGATACCATTCACACTGTTAATAAGGTAGATCCTATCGATGTCAAAAAAATCACATCGGTGATCGATATGATGCGCTCATTAGGCGAAGTTGTTCCTGAACCCATTGCAGAATGGAGTGTCATTATTCAAGAAACGACTACTTCATTTTTGAAGCTTCCACCTAATGCTGAATTTGATGATGTTCTTAGAGCAGCAGGTAAGATTTCAAATGCAACGAGAGCATCCGAAGAAATTATTTATGAGCGTTTGACTCAGGGCACATTTCGTACCATCATGGATGATATTGCTCAGCTTTCGTGGATGAATTTCTTCCAAGTGATTCAGACCTATTTTATTACGCCCTTTCAACGTATCATATCTAACTTTGATAAAGCATCATTAACTATTCCAGTGGAGCTTGCGTCAGAGCTATCTAAGACACATGTGACAGAAGAATTAGAACCGATGCTTAATGAGGATACACTATTGCTTTCCACATTGGGTGCGGAGATGAGGACGAATTCCGAATTACAATTTGCTCGCATCAAATTACAACATTATATTAATCAAATGAGAGTGTTATTGCCTTTTAAGAATAGTATACGTTCTACAGTCGTTCCAGGTAGGCACCTTGCGCTAGAATATATTCAACGAGCACTCTTTTATGGACCGCTCTCTACACTGCTTCATTCGGCAGAAATTCCACAAGGTGCTCAAATCAAAAGTGCAGTGAAATCGGTAGGTAATCAATCTATGACGTTTTTACTTAAAGTAGTTGCGTTTACACTTAATAAGTATAATAAGGAGAAATTATCTTTTGATGATAAGGAACTTAAGAATATGATTGAGATTAATGCGGAAAAAGAGCGTGTCCATGTCGTTGCCGAATTTAATAAGCTTAGTGATGAGGACCGTCGTATGGAACTCATGATCAAGGGTCTTGGAATGGGAAAATGGGCAGTTGGTGGTACAAAATTAATTTATGCTTATGATAAGGAATATTTTGATAAGGAGCGACAGAAGCGAATGGCTGCTGGCATAAGTGATTTTCCGGGTCAGGAGGATGAACTCTATCAGCGTCACGATGATGAATTTGGGAATGATGAAGACAATGAAATGGACGGATATGACCTTAATCAGCACGGGGATGATGACAATGAATAAATGACGGATTTTATGTCTATGTTTTTTCTATTAAGAACAATAAGGAATGTACCTGCTTATCTATTCAGGATTATTGTACTTACTAGGTATTTCAATTGTGCTCATGCTAAAGCCAGAAATCATGTTTTCTGCTGATGGAAAGTGGAAGGAATTTGGAATTGGACGAGGAAAGGAGCGATATACATGGTTGCCATTCTGGTTGTTTGCGATCATGTGGGCGATTATGGCATACATGGTGGTACTGGTCATTGCGAGTCATACGGAATACGGATCAAATTCAGAGATGCCAGTCGCAAATGAAATCATCATGCCTGAAAACATAACAACAAAATCTCTTTCACCGACACCGATTGCTCATTCCACACAGAAATTGACATCGCACGATATGAAGAAGGGATATTATATTTTGAATACGGAGGAGACAATGAAGAAGGGGATTCCAAAATATATTTATTTAGGTCCAGAGGCACCTAATCTCGTCTTCCATTCTGCACCCTTAGAGGAATAAATTAGATATTCTGTCCGAAGGACAGAATATTCCTCGTTTAGGCAAGGACCGTTGGCAAGCTCGAACCAACTACACCACCAAAACAAATCGCAAAGAAAAGATAAAATGCGTAGGATATTCCTTTTATGGTTGGGAATTGTGCTTCCACACCATCTAAGGAAAAGGTTGGACTACAACATGATCCACCTGTTTGCTTTTTAGATCTCTTATAAGAACCTCCT
>CAZYEM010000089.1:1451-3462 GCA_964646395.1 uncultured Bacteroides sp. | reverse complement strand
GCAGTGGAGCCTATAAACATGGGAGCAAATACGGAGGCAACAGGAATACGAAAAAAGGAAATGTAAGAGATAAATAATGCCAGATAGGTTGTTCCTATGGTAGGTACGGCACTCAGAAACGTATTCTTAATATCCACATTCTTTTTTGAGATATAGAGTACGACAAACATGAGTATATAAATAATAATAGGTAAGCCACCATATAATAAAAAATAAAAAGAAGAGGAATGATGATAGTTAAATAAAATAATAACAAGGATCACTATAAAACCACCTAATATAGCAATTCCACCTATGTTTGCTCCAGTTTCAGTAGTATCCGGATTGGACATTTGCTAATCAGTAATAGAAATTAATAATGAATCTATACTCCGTTTTTTTCTGTCGAATTTATTATTCGAAAAACTAGACTTGGTCTTTTTCTATTGAATTTCTCAATTGCAAAATAGATAAAAATAATAAAAAGTACAAATTCTAAAATAGATAACTTTCTATTAAATAAATATTTGTATATGATACCTAAAATAATAAGAGCACTACCTATGATCACAACTCTTTCCACATTTATTTCAGTCGTATCCGGATTGGACATTTGCTAATCAGTGATAGAAATTAATACGGATACATCTTCTTTTCATAAAAACGTTAAAAGAAGATGTATTTTAATATTGTAAATTACCGCCAATACAATAGAGAAATGGCAGATGAACCAAAGACAGATGAACCAAAGACAGATGAACCAAAGACAGATGAACCAAAGACAGATGTACCAAAGACAGATGTACCAAAGACAGATGTACCAAAGATTGTTTTTAAAGACCTAGATGATGAAAAAGAGATACCTCTTAAGGAAGATCTACAGAATTTTTATAGGGAAACAAAAGAACGGGTAAAGTGTGGATCCTATTGTTCTAAACTACAGGGGTTCTATCGGGCAAAAGCTAAAAAGAAGGATATACATGACGATACCTATGGATATGATGCAGATGGTAATTTGGTGGAGAGAGCAAAAGGAGTAGTGGTCAAAACGATTGCCTTGCCGACCTATCGTCCTCCCACGGCGGAGGAAATTGATGAAATGGAAAAGGAACACGCAACAGCGATTGCTCTTGCCAATCGTGAATTAGACGATGCGCGTAGTGAATTGTATGCGATGTCACAGAGTCCAGAACGTGATGATTCGATGATGGTTCGATTAAATCGTATGGTGATGGAAGCGGATTGTAAATTATGTGTGGCACGATTTCCACTTATGTATACGAGTAAGGAACCAGGCATCAAAATTAGGCAACTGGATTTTACTCAACCCACTGAAACACGTGTTCTCCCTTATTCTGTCGCTATCATTGAAACACGTCCATTTCCCTTACAAGAGCAATATGTGCGTATTGGAGAGCCTGCTGCCAAGCCATTTGTAAGTGTGGCTGAGGCAAAGAAAATCATCAAAGAAGCAGCGGGTGTTCCCATCATTGTCTTTGAAGGGGCTGACTCCAATGAATATGGTTATTTGTCTATGGAATGGACAGTCGTGATTGAATATAATTCAACAACCTATCAGTCCGTCTATCAAGCGATTTATAGTGAGTTGGCAAAATCATTTGATGACCAGAAACACCTTTCAGAACTCTTAGCAGCAGAGACCGCTGATGAGATTTCCTATTCGGTAGAGGATGTACCAGGAGGAGATCTTGAACAAAATAAGGAGAAATGGAATGAACAAATACGAAAACTAATCTATGATGTGAATCTTGTGAAATTTAGACGATATCCTGAATTGGCTGCTAAATTATTGGAGACGAAAAATGCGATGATTGGCGCCTATGAACCTGGAGATAACATGATTGGTATTGGAATCTCAATCGAGAATATGGATTCGAAAGATCCAGCGAAATGGGGTGAAAATCTATTGGGTAAAGCACTCATGAACATTCGTGAACTACTACGTTCGGAACAACCATCTATCAAAAAGAGAAGACCGCCTGTTTCTAGCGCCAAAACAGCAATCGCTGAT
>CAZYEM010000089.1:0-1351 GCA_964646395.1 uncultured Bacteroides sp. | reverse complement strand
GTCGCAGCATCAGCATCAGCATCAGCACCAGTCGCAGCATCAGCATCAGCATCAGTCGCAGCACCAGTCGTAGCATCAGCATCCGTAAAAAGAAGACCGCGTGTCGGATCCAGGATAAATACTACATCTAGCTAACGCATTATAAACTAAGTGGAAAATTCTTTATTTTATCTTCATTTTTGTCGCAATCCACCTTCTTTCCTGCATACGCATAACAAACACCATTTTTATCTTTATAAATGATTTTATCTGAACTTTCTGGATTCGGGTATTTATAAACGACCGTCATTTCCGGTTTAATAAACATAACCGCAATGATACCAATAGTAATACCAATGATGAAGGGAATGAATTGAATCCGCTTAAACATATTTATTAAGAGCATAGAAAATAATAATGCTAATAAAACAGAAATAATGGGTCTCCTTGAAATCTTACATGATGGACGTTTTAACACGTTCTTTAGTTTTGTCATAGGAATTGGTTTAATCTGTATGTTACGTCCCATGTGTTCAGGTAACGATTGTAATATTAATAAGGCACCCGCCGAGAAAGATTTTGATAAATACGTGTATCGTATGGGAAATAGTTCATGTTATGAATTTAAGACAGAGATTGTTTCCTGTCCCACCTCGGGGGCAGTAGAAGCCTTTAAAGAGAGTCCTTATGAATCAGCAAAAAAGGAAGACGATGATGCATTTCGTGATCAGTTTGCCAGACGCAACACCATTGTTGCGCACTGTGCGCACAGTGCGACAATATCATAATAAAGGATTTCTATCATTTTTAGAGAAATGGCAACAGCGGGTACACTACTAAGTGACCTTGATGGCAAGGCTCCGGTATTTAGTAATAAGGACGATGATCTTGTTAATAAAATTCTTGCTGATATGAATATCCCCAGTTCATCCAATCCTGTCATGAATGCGCCGCCTCCTCCGTCCGGTAATGGAAGTCGAATGATTCAGTCTCCCAATCCAAATACGACATATCCAATGGCAACTGATCCCGCAACCGCTACGGCACATTTGATTGGTAAGGATTATCCGTCCGCTGCTGATTTTGCGAATCTGATGCACTCCCCCAGTTATGGTCACGGTGGTTCCCAGTACGCCTCAGTAGGTCAACCCATGGCAGCCCCACCTGTTCTACTAGAGCCTACCAAGGGCAACATCTATTCGGATATCATGTCGCAAATGAAACAGCCATTATTGGTGGCAATTATCATCTTTCTTGTAAGCCTCCCCATTATTAATGTACTCATTGGTCATTATCTTCCATCCCTATTACGTTTGAGTGGCGAATTAACTACGGCAGGTATGGCAGTAAAGTCTCTCGTAGGTGGCTTTCT
>CAZYEM010000088.1:10163-14486 GCA_964646395.1 uncultured Bacteroides sp. | reverse complement strand
CGAAGAACTTCCATTTCCTCTTATATCTGATGAGATAATAGAAGCATTAATAAATACTGCTATTGAAGTATCTACCGGGAAATACTTTGATGATTTTATAGTACCAGCTATTCAAGGTGGAGCTGGTACGAGCATTAATATGAATATAAATGAAATTATAAGCAATGTTGCTTTACTAAAACTGAACAAACAAACAGGCGATTATTCAGTTATCGATCCTATTGAACATGCCAATATATACCAGAGTACCAATGATGTAATTCCAACTTCACTTAAAGTTGCTGTAATGCAATTGCTGAGGGAATTAGAAACAGAAATTAATATAATAAGAGGAAAAGCAGAAGAAACCGAAACCAAATATCGCAATAACCTTCGGATTGCATATACACAAATGCAGGAGGCTGTAGCTTCTTCTTATGGCAAACTTTTCAGTACATACAGTGAAGCATTATCACGCGACTGGTGGCGGGTTTCCAAATGTTTTGAACGGATCAAGGTGGTTAATCTGGGCGGTAGTGCTGTTGGAACTGGAATTGCTGTACCGCGTTTCTTCATTATGGAAGTGGTTGGACAATTGCAAAAAATTACGAATCTGCCTGTAACAAGAAGCGAAAACTTACCCGATGCTACCAGTAATCTGGATAGCTTAGTGGAAGTACATGCCATTTTAAAATCTCATGCTGTTAATCTCGAAAAAATGACTTCCGATATGCGTTTATTGGCTTCGGATATTGCAGGAAACAAAGAGTTTATATTACCCCAAAAACAAATTGGCAGTTCGATAATGCCTGGAAAAATAAATCCTGTAATTGTTGAATTTGTTATAAGTGCAGCTCAAAAAATTTACGCCAATGATTTGCTGATAAGTTCATTATCAGCTCGTGGTTGTCTCGATCTTAATGCATATCTCCCTGTTATAGGTCACGCCATGCTTGAAAGCCTGAATTTGCTTATTGCCTGCAACAAAACTATCATCAAAAACATTTTCGATGGCTTCGAAATAAATACCCAACTGGCTGAAAAACGTTTATTTAAAAGTCCGGCAATTACAACAGCATTATCAGTTTATATAGGTTATCACAAAGCATCGGAACTTGCTAAAATGATGAAATCTGATAATATCGATATTTTTGAAGCCAATAATAAACTGGATATTATTGATAAAGAAAAACTTATTCAGATACTTAAGCCTGAAAATCTTTTAAAGACAGGGTTTTCAATAAACGACCTGATTTAATATATGTTTAATAAATGAAATAAAATCATTAAAAAAGTCCTTACAGGTTTTAAAATCAGTTAAGATATTAATATTAAAACACTAAATTTAAAAATCACTAAATCACAAATTTAATGAGTAAAGGGAAAGACGCTAAACCACATATAGGAATATTCGGACGCAGAAATAACGGCAAAAGCTCATTAATCAATGCTTTGGCTGGACAGGAAATAGCTATTGTTTCTGATTTTGCAGGAACCACCACAGATCCGGTTAAGAAATCTATGGAAATTACCGGATTAGGTCCTGTAATTCTGATAGATACAGCAGGTATTGATGATGTGGGCGAATTAGGTGAAAAACGTATTGCCAAAACAAAAGAAGTGCTAAAAACTGTTGATTTAGCTATACTTATTATTACTGACAATACCTTTGGAGAAGAAGAAATTAAATTAGTAGCATCTTTTTCAGACCTTGCTATCCCCTATTTTACAATTCATAATAAATCGGATATTTCAAGATTAAATTCAGATTTAAAATTAAAGATTGAAACTGAATACAAATGTGTTACGATTGATTTCAGCGTTTTATTTCCTTTAAACAAAGAAGAAATAATTAAAACTATTTTAAAACTATTGCCCGAATCAGCTTATAAATCACAATCGTTAATAGGTGATTTAATTGGATATGGTGATACTGTTTTACTCATTACTCCCATTGATATTGAAGCTCCTGAAGGCAGACTGATTTTACCTCAGGTTCAGGTTATCAGAGATATATTGGATAATGATGGCATAGCTGTGGTTTGTAAAGAAAGAGAAATGGATACTTACATCCTACGTATGGAACCCAAACCCAAACTGGTTGTTACCGACAGTCAGGTTTTTCTTAAAGCTGATGCTTCTGTTCCTAAAAACATTCCATTAACCAGTTTCAGTATTATTTTAGCTCGCCACAAAGGTGATTTTGAACATTATATAAAAGGAACACCACATTTATCAAAACTAAAAGACGGCGACAGGGTTTTAATACTCGAATCTTGTACTCATCATGTTTCCTGTGACGATATCGGAAGAATGAAAATACCGCGATGGTTAACTAATTTTTCAGGCAAAAAACTTGAATATGAAATAGTAACTGGGTTAAGCAAATTACCGCGTGATATTCATGAGTATGCTATAGTTATTCAATGTGGTGGGTGTGTATTAACAAGAAAACAAGTGGTAAACAGATTAAAACCAGCTGTTGATGCAGGAATTCCAGTAACTAATTATGGAATGGCAATTTCGTATGTCCATGGAATTTACGACAGAGCCATTGCTCCTTTTTTGAAAAAAGAACAAACTGCAACAGATTATTTATAAGCAACTTTTAAACTAAATAACTTTAAAACGTAAAATTTTTATTAAATTAATAATTAAAAAACTATGAATATCAAAGAAGACATATTTTGTGGAAGCAAGATAAATTTTCCAATAATAATAAACCTAAAGGTTATTACTAATAATACTTTTCCCGATTCAGTAAACAGAACCCATATTGGAATTGCAATAGAAGATGTTGGTTTAGAATATGATGAAATCAAAGTTACTGAAAGTAAAAATCAAAACTATTTAAGTTATACAATAATACTTAATATTGAATCTGAAATATTAATGCAAAAACTTTACGAAAGAATCAGGCAAATTCCGGGATTTGTTATGGCCATTTAATTATTTTACTAATAATCAATATAATAAAATGGAAATTATAACATCACCTTGCAAACTAATATGCAAATATGATAAAAATCGTTTTTGCATAGGCTGTTATCGTTCTTCTTATGAGATTATTAATTGGCAAACAATGAATAATATTGAAAAAAAAACGGTAATTGATAATATAGATAAAAGAAAAAATGAATCAAATTTCAGATTTAAAATGACAGATGATGATTAATCATTATTTAATATATTTTTATATTAAACAAAAAAATATTTTTTTATGAGTATAAATAGAATTCAGGAAATACTTCAGAAAGAAGATTTTACTAAGTTGGAACTTGTAGAATTATTGAAAGCTGATGATGCAGGACGAAAATTGATTTTTGCGAAAGCAGCAGAAGTGAAAGAAAAATATGTTGGGAACAAGGTGTATTTCCGTGGATTAATTGAATTTTCAAATATCTGTGCCAAGAATTGCTATTATTGTGGAATAAGAGGTGGTAATAAAAAGCTTAACCGCTATTATGTAAGTGAAGATGAGGTACTTGAAGCTGTTAAATACGCTTACGAAAACAAATATGCTTCACTTGTTATTCAGGCAGGCGAACGAAGTAACAAAAGATTTGTAGATTCAATAACGAAGTTATTGCATAAAATAAATGCAATGACTAACAATGAAATGGGAATTACACTTTCGTTAGGTGAACAAACTGAAGAAACTTATATGAAATGGAGTGCTGCAGGTGCACGCAGGTATTTGCTCCGTATAGAAGCCAGTAATCCAGAGTTGTATAGCAAATTACATCCGAACAACAAAACCCATGATTTTGAAACCCGATTAAATGCACTGCATTTGTTAAGAAAATGTGGTTATCAGGTAGGAACCGGTGTTATGATAGGATTACCATTTCAAACAGTGGAAGATCTGGCTGATGACTTATTGTTTTTCAAAGAATTTGATATTGATATGGCTGGAATGGGACCTTATATTGAACATGAAGATACACCTTTATATCAATATCGGGATCAATTGATGTCGAAACAGGAAAGATTTGACCTATCACTAAAAATGGTGGCTTTGTTACGTATTATGATGAAAGATATAAATATAGCTGCTACTACTGCCATGCAAACGCTGGATAAAATGGGCAGGGAAAAAGCAATTAAAGTAGGCAGCAACATAATAATGCCAAACCTTACTCCTGTAAAATACCGTGAAAGTTATCTTTTATATGAAGATAAACCATGTATTGATGAAGAAGCCAGTGAATGTAAAAATTGCCTTGAAGCACGTATCCATATCTCAGGGGCTGAGATAGGTTATGGTGAATGGGGTGATTCCAAACATTTTGAAAAGAGAAAAGAAAAATAAGATTTTACCTATAAAATTACTTAATTTTGTAT
>CAZYEM010000088.1:0-10063 GCA_964646395.1 uncultured Bacteroides sp. | reverse complement strand
TCTTGTTTATTAGTTTTTTAAATTCAAACATTGCAGGTGATTCTCCTAAATGCAAAATTATTATTTATCGGGAAAATAGCTTTTATGGTTCGGCTATCATTTATAAGATTTTTGCAAACGACAGTCTTTTAACACGAATTAAAAACAATTCATTTTATATATATAATTGTGATCCTGGCAAATACACACTAAATATTAATAATAAATCTGAATCAAACATTGTATTAAATGCTGAAGAAGGTAAAACGTATTATTTGAGACTATGGATTAATATGAATTTTTGGACTTCAAAACCTGAATTGGTTAAAATGGATGCTGAAATTGCTTCCAGAAAAGTCAGCATTGGCAATATGCATGAAATTACAGCAAAAGATAATATCTATTTCCGATTGAAAAACAGAATTGGTATGGATTTTGGGATAGGTGTAGGATTTAACAAAATAGGTCTTTATCCAATGACAAATGGAGATACTTCCTATATTAGTTTTGGTGGTGGATTTTCTGCAGGATTAAAATACGGACGCGAATTAAACAAATACTTGGATATTGCTGCAGAAATTCATTATCAGGTTAGTATGCTTTCCCCTTACTTAAATAATGCAACTACTACTTTTGAAAGGGCTTATATATCAATTACGCCATCTTTTATAATTCCTGTTAAGGATGGTGAAAATATGCGTTTTAAAGTTGGAGTAGGTTATGATTATTACTGGTATAATATACTCAACATCAATAGCAGCAAGATTTCAGCAGGAGGATACGACGATATCTGGTATTATAAAGCTGCTTCGGGTTTTCATGCAAGTGCAAATTTTGAAATGAATCTTGGCGACAGATGGTCGCTTAATTACGGATTAAAATATTATTATACTGCCTTTAATTATAAGTCGAGTAGTGTAAGAATGCCTCTAACTGGAAACAAACTAATAGATCCTAGTGCTTCGGGAATAGATTTTATTGTTGGTATAAACTACAATTTTTAATAAATAACCTTTTAGTAATCAAATAAATCTGATGTTAATTCAAAGGTAATTATTATAAATTTTTACTTAATGGAAGCCTATTAAGCCATTTCGATACATTTGTATCTCAATTTTACTATTTCAATTTAGCTTTCAATATTGCTTTTCTTTCTTCCAGAATTTTTGCTTTTTCCAGCCAAGGTTTTGCCTCATCCGGTCTTTTAAGATTCTGATAGGTTACTCCAATAAATTGATGAGCCCTGCTGTTTTCTGGATCAAATTGAATACATTTCTTAAACTCAACAATGGCTTCGTCATACTTGCCCAACATTCCATATACACTACCCATGTTAAAATATGCATCAGCATAGTTTGGATCGAGACTAATTGCCTTTTTATAAACATCCATTGCCTTTTGCAAATTCCCCTGTTCAAAATGAATGATGCCGGTATTACTCCATGTAACAGCTTTGGTTGGATTCAACTTTAAGGCATTCTCATAGTTAAATAAAGCTTTTTCATTATTTTTTAATCTGTACCAGGCCAAACCTAATTGTTCATAACAATCAGGGTAAGTTGGATATATAGATAAACCTTTTTCAAATTCAGCTACAGCTTTATACATTAAAACATCTCGTTGTTGCAAATCGTCTTCCTTCATTGCTTTATCACGAAGCGTAAGCCCCCAGTAAAGCCGCATGTGAGCACTATTGGGCGACCGTTTTACATCATTTTCAAACAATGTTTCCTGACTTTTCCATTCTGCAGCACGAACAACGGTTTTAACACTAAATGCAAATAAAATCAAAATAACTATTCCTGTAAATATTGGTTTTGATTTCAATAACTCTAATTCGGTTTGCTTTATATTTGTTCCAACTTTTAACCATTGGGCAATAAGAAATACAAAAGCAATACACAAACCCAGAGTTGGTAAAAACAAGAATCTTTCGCCAAATGAAGTACCAACGGGAATCAGAATATTACTATATATACTTAAGGTAATCAAATAGAACAATATTCCAAATACAATAATATTCTTCTTACGTATATTAATTACTGCATAAATAACCATTGCAAGATATATTAAAAAAGATACAATAAAGCCAATATTACCTATACCTACTATAGGTATTTGATTATAGGAATAATCGCTGACCAATTGATATGGAATTACAGAAAGTAAAAGATATTTACCCAAAAGCATTATTGTAGATGCAAAACGGGTTGTAGCATCAGGTATTCCAATCAGAAAATTATCAACATAAGAAATTGAGGATGAAGTACTATACTCGGATATTATCTGCTGCCTGATAAAGATATATAATAATGCAGGTATTATTAATAATAGCGAAGCTGAAATAATAGTCTTTGGTTTTGCATCGGTAAAATACCAACCAATAAATGGAAATAAAAAAAGCATGGTTATTACTCCTTCTTTTGAAAGAAAAGACAGAAAAAACATAAATAACGATGCTATCAAACTTAACCAATTATTCTTAGTAAACCATTTATGCAGAAACAAAAGAGTAATCATCAAAAAGAAGAACGACATAATTTCATCCCTGCTTTTAATATTAGCAACAACTTCGGTATGTATTGGATGAGCAGTGTAAAGCAAAGTAATAACCAATGGTATAAGTGGATGTACCTTGTTCAGATATTTTCTTAATACAATAAATAAAAGTAAACATGATATTGCATAAAACAATACATTAACAAAATGGCTTATATGAGGATTATTTGGAGATATTTGCCATTCTATTGCAAACATAATCTGTGAAAGTGGTCGGTATAAATTATCAGTTAACATATTAACTCCATAACGATAGGTTGTTTTTAAGATAATCGGAATACCTTCTACTCCCTTTTTAATAACCCAATTATCAGCATAAGCACCATAATCGTCCAATACAAAACCATGTTTAAATGTATTGGCATAAAGCATAAAAGCTAGCAAAAAACAGATAAATGCAGCTAAATATATATTTAATGATTTTTTCCTGTTAACTATTTCCTGTGATTGTTTTTTTGTATTTTCACTGAATTTTCTTTCTTTTCTACTCATAACATATTTTGTTTCAAAACTTAAGAAGTTTACTTTATAAAACTAGTATTAAAAATGTTTTTACAAAAATAATAAAAATCAGAAACAGTTTAACAGTTTTTTAAAAATAATTAAATTTTAAATCAATTGTAAACATTCAAAAATAAGCTTCTTAAAGAAAATAGCTTGAATTAAGAATTAATGGGATTTTTTTTAATAACAAATCGTCTTTGATTATTCGGTTTGGTATCATTACCTTTTTGATTGGATAAAGCATTAAGTTCTTCGATATATTTAAATCTTGGAATAGACGATTGTATTAGCTGCTCAATCCTTCTTAATTTATGTAACTCCTTTTGAGTAACAAGTGTAACAGCTTCACCTTTAGCATTAACTCTTGCTGTTCTTCCAACCCGATGAACATAATCATCAGCATCATGAGGTACTTCAAAATTAATTACCATATTTATTTCCTTTACATCTATTCCCCTACTCATAACATCAGTAGCAACCAAAATACGTATCTTTTTCGATCTAAAGTCATTTAAGACCACTTCTCTTTCATCCTGTTCCAGATTGGAAGAAATCCCATGAGCAGGGAAACCATATCTCTTCAGTGCATTTACAATTTCATTAATCTTACTTTTGGTAGAAGTAAAAATAAGAATGCTATCGTAGTGTTTGCGTTCTTGTAATAGATGTTTTATTAATTTTACTTTCTGATCCTCTATTACAATATAAACTTTTTGGTCAACTCCTTCTGCTGGTTTTGAAATTGATAAGGTTATTTCTATAGGATTTTTCAAGATTTTCTTAGCTAATTTCCGGATACTATCCGGCATTGTAGCACTAAACATTAAAGTTTGACGCTCAATTGGTATGTGAGACATAATAGATTGAATATCATAAGCAAATCCCATATCCAACATTTTGTCAGCTTCATCTAAAACCAAGTGTTTGATATGTTTGAAATTTACATAACCTAAATTCAGATGAGACAATAATTTGCCCGGTGTTGCAATAATAATATCAGTTCCGTTTTTCAGAGCATCCTTTTGCATATCCCAATCTTTACCATCGCCACCTCCATAAACGGCAGCACAACCTGCCGAAACAAAATAGGAAAATCCCTGTATCTGCTGATCTATCTGAATTGCCAATTCTCTTGTTGGCACTATTATTAATGTATCAATGGTATTATCTGTTTTTCCGATTAATTTATTAAGAATAGGCAAAACAAATGCGGCTGTTTTGCCTGTACCTGTTTGAGCACAAGCAATTAAATCTCTGTTTTCAAGAATAACCGGAATAACTTTCTCCTGAATCGGAGTGGCTGTTTCGAAGCCTAAATATGATATGCCTTCTAGTAAATGCTTATCAAGGTTGAGTTCTGTAAAATTCATTTGACTGCAAAGTTAAGTAAAATTAACATACAAAACATTTTAGTAACAATGAATAAAAAAGATCAAACATATTTGCCAAACAAGTTAGGTTAATTTCAATTAAAAAATTTGCCGGATTATAATCTAAAAATTAGAGTAAAAATCCGACAAATTTAATTTGTTTTTGATAAGAGTTTTTATAATTTTTAGTAATTATCTTCTCTAACTTGCATATATGCTTTAGGATGCAAACAAGCAGGGCAATTTTCCAATGCTTTTACTGATTCGTAAACATAACCGCAATTCAAACATTTCCACCAAACTTTTCCTTCTTTCATAAAGACTTTATCTTCTGAAATATTTTGTAAAAGTTTGAGGTATCTGCGTTCGTGTTCTGCTTCCACCTTTGCAATCATCTTAAAAGCAGTTGCAATTTCAGGAAATCCTTCTTCTTTTGCAACTTCTGCAAAATGAGGATATAAATCTGTCCACTCTTCATTTTCACCTTCTGCTGCAGCTTTCAGATTTTCAATTGTTGTTCCTATAACTCCGGCAGGATACATAGCTGTAATTTCAACCATTCCACCTTCAAGAAATTTAAAGAATCGCTTAGCATGTTCTTTTTCCTGATTAGATGTTTCCATAAAGATGGCTGCGATTTGCTCGTAACCTTCTTTTTTTGCAACACTTGCAAAAAATTCATATCGATTTCTTGCTTGTGATTCTCCTGCAAATGATTTTAGCAGGTTAAGTTCTGTTTGTGTTCCTTTTAATGATTTTGTCATAAGATTATTTATTTGATTGTTAAACTTCTATAAAGTCAGATTTATCCGAACCACAAACCGGACATTCCCAGTTGTCGGGTAAATCTTCAAATTTTACACTTTCAGTAGCATCGTCGTAAATATAACCACATGCCGTACATTTATATTTTTTTGATTCAATTCCTTTTGGTTTTATTTCAAGTTTAGATTTATCAATATATGTTGGAGCATTTTTGGGAGCTACCCCTTTTTTCACCTGTCGATAATGCAGATAAGTCATTGGATGTTTGGTTTCATCCAAGAGTTCTGCATTTAATAATTCTCCAATAAAAATAATATGTGTGCCCACATCAACAGTTTGAATAACTTTACATTCCATATAAGCTATGCTATCACTAATAACAACAGGTACTCCGGTATCACCGTATTTAAGATTAACACCTTCCATTTTGTTGAAATCTTTTCCACATTTATAGCCAAATCTACCTATTATATCACTCGATGCATCAGTATGTAAAATAGAAACAGAGAAAGCTCCTGTTTTTTGAATAAACTCTGCTGTATAATTATTTTTATTACAACTTGCTGCAAATCTTGCAGGTTCAGCTGTTACCTGAAATACCGTATTTGAGATAAAACCATTTCCATTATTTTTATCACCCGAACATACAATATATAACCCATAAGAAATATTAAACAATGCTTCAAAATTTATCATATCTATTTCTATTTTAATTTATTACTAACAATGCATATTTTACAAAACACAATCTGATTTAAGTTGCTAATTTAAATATAAAAAAGATATTATTCGTTTTTTTATTCGTTTTTTCTAAAAAAAATCCTCATCAACTTAAAATCATAATAATCCATTAACTTAATAACTTTATTTCGATTTTAGATATTATTTTTTTTTGTACATTTGCCGCATTACAAAATCAATCAAAAATGTTAGATTTTATCCTTTGGATTATACTCATTTACTTTGCTTTCCGAATATTTGCAAGATTTTTGCTCCCCTATTTGGTGAAGTATTTTTTAAAGAGATTCCAACAAAAGTTTTATCAGCAAAATCCGCATATTAATCCAAATCGCAAAGAAGGAGAAACCAATGTAGAATTTGTTCCTGAAAATAAGACAAAAATAAAAGCCGATACTGATAAAATTGGTGAATATATAGATTATGAAGAATTAGAAAACAAATAGTTGAAATACAAATTAATAAATCGTATGAAGAATATCAATTTTAAGAACCTACTGCCCTATTTTGCAGCAATTATTATCTTTCTGGTAGTTACTTTAGCTTATCTAAGCCCAATAATGGAAGGCAAAAGTCTCAGACAAAGCGATACCATGAGCTGGACTGGGGCTGCCAAGGAAATTATAGACTTTCGTAAAGCAAATAATGGAGAAGAACCGCTTTGGACAAACTCCATGTTTGGAGGAATGCCTGCATATATGATAAGTTTGCTTACTCCTTCAAATAATATTATTGCTTTTTTTGGCAATGCTATGAGTTTATTTTCATTGCCATCTCCAGCAAATATGATATTCCTTTATTTCATAGGATTTTTCATATTGCTTTTGGTATTAAGAGTTAATCCTTGGCTTAGTATTATTGGAGCCTTAGCTTTTGGGTTTTCAACCTATTTCTTTATTATTTTAGAAGCAGGTCATAACACAAAAGCCCTGGCTATAGGATATATGGCTCCTGTTTTTGCAGGTATAATCCTTGCAATTAGAGGAAAATATCTTTGGGGCGCAGTTCTTACTGCATTATTTTTAGCATTGGAAATAAAGATGAACCATATTCAGATGACTTATTATCTTATGATATTGGTTTTGATTTATATGATTTTTGAATTGATTCAGAAAATAAAAGACAAAGAAATCCTTAGTTTCATTAAAGCCTCTAGTGCACTTCTTTTTGCTGTTATTATAGCTGTATCAATAAATATTACAAATCTATGGACAAGCTATGAATATTCAAAAGAAACCATACGTGGAAAATCTGAATTAACTTCAAATTCGGAAGTAAAAACCAAGGGATTGGATATGGATTATGCTACACAATGGAGTTATGGTGTAGATGAAACGTTTACATTACTTATTCCTGATTTTAAAGGTGGTTCATCAAGTGGAAAATTAGGAGAATCCTCCGAAGCTTATAATGTTTTAAAACAAAATGGTGTTCCGAATATCAAACAAATAACAAGTCAGATGCCTTTATATTGGGGATCTCAGCCTTTTACTTCTGGACCTGTTTATGCAGGAGCTGTTTTTGTATTCCTTTTTATTTTGGGTTTATTTATTGTAAAAGGTCCAATGAAATGGGCATTGCTTACCGCAACCATTTTATCCATTGCACTTTCGTGGGGTAAAAATTTCATGCCTCTTACCCAGTTCTTCTTTGATTATTTTCCGATGTACTCAAAATTCAGAGCTGTAGCATCAATTCTTGTTATTGCAGAATTAACGATTCCGCTATTAGGAATTTTAGCATTAAATAATATTTTTAGTAAGAAAGTGGAAAAAACTGAAATTTTGAAATGGGGCAAAATCTCACTTTATATCACAGGTGGTTTATGCTTGATTTTTGCATTGGGTGGTTCTTCTTTCTTTACTTTCAGAAGTGCTGGAGATGCACAGTTACCTTATCCTGAATGGTTAATGGATGCTGTAGTTGCCGATAGAAAATCAAACTTCATCATGGATGCCTGGCGTTCTTTAGGTTTTATATTAGCAACAGCAGCATTAATATGGGCATTTGTAGAGAACAAACTGAAAAGTGCTTATGCAATCGCTGCATTGATGCTGTTGGTTTTAATAGATATGATTCCTGTTAATAAAAGATATTTCGACAATAGTAATTTTACATCCAAAAGAAATGTGGAAGTTCCTTTTCAGGCAACTACTGAAGATTTAATGATTCTGGAAGATAAAGATCCTAATTACCGTGTATATAATATTACCTCAAATCCGTTTAATGATGCAGGTACTTCATACTTTCACAAATCTGTTGGTGGTTATCATGGTGCTAAATTACGCCGCTATCAGGATTTAATCGAATATCATATCAGTAAAAACAATATGAAAGTATTGAATATGCTGAATACCAAATATTTTATAGTTCCTGATGCAAATAAAGCACCTCAAGTTCAACGAAATATTGCTGCTCTAGGTAATGCATGGTTTGTTGAAAATTATAAATTAGTTGAAAATCCAGATTCAGAAATTACTGCATTATCTAACTTTGAACCAGCTACTACAGCAATCGTTGATAAGAAATTTACAGATTATCTTAAAAATTATAAAATAGGAAAAGATTCTTTATCAAGTATTAAACTTACTAACTATAAAGCTAATCATTTAACTTATCAGGCTAATACAAAAAAGGATGAATTAACGGTCTTTTCCGAAATCTATTACGATAAAGGTTGGAAAGCTTACTTAGATGGCAAGGAAATTCCTTATATCCGTGTAAATTACGTATTGAGAGCATTAATTGTTCCACAAGGTGACCATAAGATTGAATTCAGGTTTGAACCAGAATCATATTATACCGGAGAAAAAATTGGTTATGCCAGTTCAATTATCCTTTTATTGATGATTTTGGGAATGTGTGGAAAGGAAGTATATATTTTCATTTCCAGTAATAAAAACAATGAAAGCATTTCAGCTAAAAGTATTGATAAGTCAAGTAAGAAAAAGTAAGAAACTAAAATAATTATAATGTCTCAAAAGTGAAGATACTTCACTTTTGAGACATTTTTTATAATATTAAAATAAATTTGCCTGATTTCTGCTTATTAGTAAAAAATAATGATAAGCTTAAAACACAAAACCTGCAGATTTTTTATCATAAAATCATGAGAAAAGTACTGATTATAACCTACTATTGGCCTCCAAGCGGAGGTGCTGGCGTTCAACGTATGCTTAAATTTGTTAAATATTTAAAATTATTCGATATTGAACCAATTATTATTACTGTTGACGAAAATAAAGCTTCATATCAACTTACAGATAAATCCTTACTCAATGATATTCCTGAAGATACAAGGATTATTAAAACTGATACTTTTGAGCCATTTGAATTTTATAAACTGATAGGTAATAAAAAAGAAATACCACATTCTGGATTTGCAAATGAAACAAACCCAAGTTTTGTACAAAAAATGATGCGGTTTGTACGTGGTAATTTTTTTATTCCTGATGCCCGAAAAGGTTGGAATAATTATGCTTACAAAGCTGCATTGAAAATTCTAGAAACGGAAAAGATAGATGCAATTATTACCTCAAGTCCACCACATTCCACTCAATTAGTTGGATTGAAATTAAAAAGGAAATTTGGTATTTCCTGGATTGCTGACATGAGAGATCCATGGACGGATATCTATTTTTACAAACAAATGCTTCATACACCAATTGCAAGTAAAATTGATGCCAGATTGGAAAGAGAAGTTCTTGAAGAAACAGACGCTGTAATTGTAGTAAGTCAGGATATTAAACGTATTTTTTCAGGAAAATCAAATAAGCTGAATGCTGATAAAATTATTGTTATTCCAAATGGATTTGATGAAGCTGATTATTCAGATAATATAATTACAAATGCTGATGAATTCTCAATTACTTATACTGGTACTTTTGCCGATATATACCAGATAGATTCTTTTTTAGCTGCATTCAGAAAAATAATTGACAAATATTCAGACATAAACATCAACTTAAAATTTATTGGAAAAGTAAGCGGAAGTTTATCTCAAAAAACAGTAACACTAAAATTACAGAATCACATTAGTTTTGAAAATTATATTCCTCATAAAGAATCAGTAGAAGCCTTGCAGAAAAGCACAATTCTGCTATTGGTTATACAAAAAAAAAAAAAAAATGAAGGGATACTTACCGGTA
>CAZYEM010000087.1:11728-14528 GCA_964646395.1 uncultured Bacteroides sp. | reverse complement strand
TTGGTAGTATATTTAATATAGTTTGACTATGTGTAAATGCGGAATTTGTATTACTAATATTCTGAACTTTAAGAGTATCACAACCAGTATTTCTAATATAAACAGAGTCGGTTATTATTGCACCAGCCATAATACTGTCTATCTGAAAATTATTTGATTTCAGCTCAAATTTTGCATTACCACTTATCTGTAAATAAGTTGGTATTAATATATTCTGAGATAAAGGATCGTTGGTTTTTATTTGTATTAATGAGTGGAAAATGCCACTATTAAAACCATTTGTATTATATGTAATAACCACATTTATAGAATCTCCAGCAGCAAGAACCCCATTTGGAGGGAATAAATCAATTCCGGAATTTATAATATTTGCACCGGAATTTACTTTAGTAATATTTAATAAATTCCCATTATAAATATTATCTTTGAAATTATAAGCTGTGTTTCCTGAAGTTTCATTAAATCCCCATAAACCAATAAGGTTAGATGTTGGAATTATTATAGATTCAAACATATTAGCCCTTATATCAGATAAGCTTCTTTTTTCTGACCAAATTCTCAATTCATCTATTTCTCCATTATAAAAATAACTTGTTGAATTGCTGTAGCCAGTGCCAAGTCTTACATCATTCATCAATGTTGGCCAATACGTATTGTAACTTCCATTTTGAATCAGGATTCCATCAAAATAAGTAAAAATACCATAATTTGAAGTTTTATCCCAGGCAAAAGCTATATGATGCCACTGATTATTTGAAATATTATTCGTAATTTGAAATGAAGTGTTATAATTACCGTTATTATCTCCAATAAGGAGATATAAATAACTTCCGTTTTGATAAATGTTTATTCCTTTCCAATTTGAATTATTTCCACTTGTAGAAAAAATTAATTTTGTACCACCTGAATTATAGGAAGTTTTCATCCAAAATTCAATTGTACCCTTATTGGGAATTGCTCCAAAATCACCAAACTGAACCTGAGAACTGCTTCCGTTAAATGATAATGATTTGCCTGCTCCTTTGTTATAGTATGCATCCCAATTCATAGTTGTATTACCCTCATTCTTAACTACTAATAATTCATTAAGTGTGTCATTACAAATGTTAGTTGATAAAATAATGCTATCTGGATAATAAATAAGTTTGGGTGTAGGCAGAATTATTCCTGATACATAAAATCTTCTATCTCCTGCACTGGTATTTAATAAAAGTGTATCGGATTGTAAACCCTGATTCTGCGAATTAAAATTAACAGTTATTAATGATGAGTCTCTTGGTAATACAAAACTGTTGTAATTAATATCAAAAGCTGGATTTTGGTTAACCAATGAAATGATTTTTAAAGTATCACAACCAGTATTGTAAATTTTAAAATATTCTAATGCATTGGCACCAGCCATAATCGAAGGGAATGTTCTGACACTATCTTTGATTACTATCTCAGGATATCCCGCAATTGTCAAATAAACAGATAAAAAGTTAACGGATGAAAACGGATCATTGGAGAGTATTGATAACATTTGAGAGTAAAAACCTGCATTTAATTGGCCAACAGTCATAGTTAAGTTAACTACAGAAGAATCTCCGACAGCTATAGTATCTGTATTTTTGTTTAGTGTTAGCCATGTATTATTTGATATTCCCTTTATTGAAAAATCATCAATTAAAACGCCATCACCTGTAACAGAATAATCGGCAGTAAAAGTAAATCTGAATTTTATAAAATCTCCATTATTAACATACGATGAAAATGAAAATTGTTTTAAACTCCAATTCTCTGTACCATTAAAAGAAGGAGAAAGACTTACCCAGCTTCCGTTATTAACACTTATTTGAGTGTTTAAATAATCGCAGCAGCTTTCCATATTTCGTTTTAGCATATATGAAATTATACAACTATCTTTATTGGCAACTATAATAGAGTCTTTCAATTGGATATATTGATTCCAATAATTCCCATAACTTCCAAAAGGACTTTCTGTTAAAGCATATCCGGAATTATATCCCTGATTAATAACACCCCAGTTCCCATTAAAAATCCATTTGCTTAATCCATCTTCAAAGTTATCATTAATGCTTCCTTTTTGCAATATACTATAAATTAATGGAAGATATCCATGATTTGTAATTGTTAATGTCTGCGATTGAGTTGCCAGACTATCACATGATGATAGTGAACTATATACAGTATCTGGTGCAATACTAATAATTGCTGGTGCATCCATAGCTGAGTAACTCTTGTATAAAGTATCATTTGAGTTGTCTAAATCTCCAGTCATTTCAGAATAAATCAGAATATTATTAGAAGCAGTATTTGCAGTAAGTAAACCAATTTGAATTTCAAGCTGTTGTTGCGGAATCAAAATACCATTCCAAGTATAAGAAGCTATAGGATTTAAATTGAATAAATAATTAAATGGAATTTGTGTAATGGTATCTAAACCAACATTCTTAACACTTACGATAAAATCAGAAGGAATTAACTGATAAGCAGAATTATCAGGTTTTATTATACTTAATAATTCAAGATCTTTTTGCAAAGGAGGAGGTAAAATAGTAATAGTATAATCTTCGGTTTCTCCATATTCTGAAAAATTTGTACAGGATTGATTAAAAAGTATATAATTATACCTTAATGCTCTAACCCTCATTCTGGTTTTTCCTAAATATGCGTGATTATCTGATACCAATATAGTATTGCTCAAAGGCGTATATTGTGTATTATATGAATAATATACACATTCATCTAAGTCATCAAAATCATCACCAGATAGTGCAGAACCAGTACTATCTAATAT
>CAZYEM010000087.1:0-11718 GCA_964646395.1 uncultured Bacteroides sp. | reverse complement strand
ACCGTCATGATTTAAATCTATCCATATTGCATAACCATTGTTATAGCTATTATTACTTGGTGTAATTGTAAAAGGATAACTTACTCCTTTCTTTAGAGAAGTTGTAAACGAACTTTCGGGATATATGATATAACTTCCAGAATTTGAATTACAACCAGAATTTGTATTTATTAATGTATTCAGTGTGAAGTTTTTGATATTCGTATAGTTACAACCATAAAAATAAGTAGCTTCACAATAAGTTGTATTCTGAATTGTTTTATAGGAAGTATCATTTGCATATATCGAATCTCCGGTTAAGGTAGTAAATGCTTTGAAATTATAGATTCCCAATGTAGAAATATCAACAGTTTGTAAAAATGAATAGTTAATACTGCTACCCGGACTTATAGTTTGTATAACTAATTCATTTACAATTGCATCATTATCTTTTTTGTAAGATACATAAAACGTATCTATTGCAACACCTCCAAAATTTTTAATTGTAATATCAACAACAACAGGATTGGATATTTCAAATCCATCCACAGGAGTATTAATTGAAGTAACACCTAAGTCGTTGGAGGGTAAACTGCCAACATTTACTATTAAAGGTATTCTGTTGCTTTCACAACCATTACCTGTCATAACTTTTAATTTAATATCAGGTCGATAATCTTGAATGTTTCCTCCCGTTAACGAGCAACCAACACCTCCGTCGGTAACTGTAAACCAAGTTTTCCCAGGGTCATAAGTTGAATAAACTTCAGAATTACTCGTATAATAAGAATTGTCAAAACATAAATTTATCAATATATTACTATAACCATCCCATAAATATGGATTCTGAAAAACAATTTCCTGCCATCCGTAATCAGAAACTGTATAAGAACCATTATAAACATTAGTCCAACCAGTATTTATAAATTCACTTAAAGTACTTAGTGAAGTGTTTTGCATTTCAATAGTAAAGCCATACATAGTTTGTGATGCAATATAACTTACATTGAATGCTAATGAAGATATAAGACCAGCTTGCACTCCCAAAGCGTTTAGTTCCTGTGCTGTATATAACATTTGGGTTTTTGAATCATGGTAATAAGTATAGAATGGATAACCACTTGTTCCATTTGCCTGCCCTAAAGTAACATAATCAGTACCTCCATTTTTATTAGAAACATATAAAGTATCTGTATTATAAAGAATTGGGGTAATATATGGATTTCCGTTTTGTAATAAATTTCCTCCAATTAATTCATCATACCATACAGAAATAAAAGACGATGAATCTGTGGTTAAAATTGCTGTAGTGCCATAATTTATAGAAGTATCTGTAACTAGTGGAATCTGTGGTGAATATTTTGAACTAATTACTGCATTTGCACTGTCATTAATTTGATTAATGTCATTAACAAAATCAATCCAGCTATTAATACTAAATATTGTATCCGTTTGATATGAATTTACAGATAAATCTGCTCCAATTGGGAATGAATAATGTATAGTATCTCCTGGTGGTATATCTCTGTCAATTGTAGTAGTAACCAATTGCTGTGAAACATCAATCATAAAAGTAACACTTGCACTATCAGCATTATATAAGTTGAATCCAATGTTTTTTATTATTACAGTAATCAATTCATTGTTAGTTAAACCACAACCGTCGGGTAGATTTGCAAATCCCTGCATTTCTAAATCTGCTAAAGGTTGAATAAATTCATCAGCACCCAAATCAGGAGAAATCAAATCTCTGGCTTCATTGTCAATATCATCAGTAACTTCAGTTAAAGGAAGTCCCTTACCCAAAAGAGCTGAATTAATTGTATGTAAATTTGTATCGGAAAGAAAATCAGGGAATATACTTATTGAATTACTGTCGTTTTGAGTAATACTAATCCATGAAGTTAAATTATAAATATCAGTTCCAAGTAATCTAGCAAAAATATTATTCGAATAAAAGTTGTTAAAATTCGAACTACAGGTTTGGCATGTGTCAGAATTTAATACATATCCATTTGCATTATTTGAAAAATTATTGTTTCGGAAGATCAAATTATTAGGATTATAATTAATTGTAGCACATGCAGAATTATTATTATTCCCAATAATATTTATACTATTATGAAAGATTTTTAAAACCCCAACTTCTTGTAAAAGCAATCCATTGGCTTCACTTCCATAAATAGATTTAAGAGAAATAAAATTGTTGGAAACAATAGAATTTGTATCATAATTGTAATTATAATAAATATTAATTCCTGTAATATTGTTCTGATTAATAGCCGAAATACGATTTTTATTTAATAGTATTTTTCCACTGCTGTAATATAAATAAATGCCTTTATACATCCAGTTATATGTATCAGAATTAATAATATTATTTAGTATAGTTGGGTTTTCGACATTATAAATATACATTCCATACTCATTCTGCTGTAAAAAAGTATTGTTTACAATAGAATGATTTTGGTTTGAATACCAACTCTGAGAGTAGATTCCAGCTCCACCATTTTCAAAAAGATTATTTTCAAAAAGAAGATTATATGTCTGGCTATTGTTTGCAAGAAAAATCAAGGAATAATAATCACCCATATTACTTTGCTGTGCACCGTATATATGATTGCCAATAAATTGAATGTTTTCGCAACTATTTTCAAATAAAACCACTCTGCTATAATTAGAAGACAAACCTGATGAGATACTTAAATTTTTAAATGTAATATGAGATGCATTGTTAATTTTAATTGTAAAAATACCTCCTAAACCTAAAGTACCACCACCGTTAGATGAATATTCCAATAAAACGCTTGAAGAAGAACTGTCGGATGATTGAAAAGTAATCGTATTTGTAGTTGAAGCTCCAATTATCGGAGGGATTATAATCTGTTCATAATAGTTTCCTGTATCAATATTAAAGACAACTGGCCCTGAAACACCTCTATTTATAAGATCTGTAACGGCTTCGTTGAAAGAAAGATAATTTCCATTGCCTTGTTTGTTAATTCTGTAATCTCCGTTTAAGGGAGTTGTAATTACAATATAATCTATAGGTTCAGGTAAATTGGTAACATATGTAGTATCATTTATTTGAAATGAATCTACAACTGCTTTTAGCTGATCGCCAATATTTGCATTTGAAGAAATATCATATTTTAACCAAAAGTAATTATCACCCTCCTGCAATTTGAAAGAATCTGTAAATTGCATTTGAGTTCCATTATATGAAGACATATTACCAAACCAACCAAAATTATTATTGGGATCTGGGTTGTTTCCTGTGTAATTAACATAATATGAACTTGCATTCCCATAACTATTTAATGTATTAAAAAACAATTTTTTAAGATATAAAAAATTTGTGTTTCCGGTAGTGTTTATATTAATTCCGGAAATTGGCTGACCATATCTGTCTGCTGTCGTATATCCGGATTGCTGCAGAAAATCATAATAATTAAAAAACATTGGTATGGGAGATAGAACATTTACAGTAAAATCTTCAACTTCACCATATAATTGTGAAGCATCTCCGCATGGTGTTTGAATTCCTTCTCTTCTTATCCTTATTCGCATTTTCGTCTGACCTAAGGTAGCATTTACTGGAATTAATATATCTGCGTGATAGGGGTTTATGTCATTCAGAGGTCTGTAATACTCTGTTGTATCATTAAAAATACCATCCTGATCCCAATCAATCCAAACATCACAGGTGTCAGTTGAATAATGTATATTATTACGAACGGTTATCGGATAGGTAATTCCCTGTACTACATTTGCTTTATAATTATTAAAATCATAATAATTATTGCACCATGACCAAAGGTCTATATTACTAAACTGTACCTGATTTATATAATCATCACAATTACCGCCTGTTGCAGTGCAATATTGAGCATAATTGTGTAAATTGAAAAAAATTCCAAAAACGATTATTAGAAATGTTTTTTTTCTCAAATTTGCAAAGAAAGTAAAATTTGTTTTCATCTGAAATAAGTTTTTTAATTAATTAAAATCATAAATATAATATGATTTAGCAAATATTTAATAGTTTTTTATTAAATACTCACAGAAAATCTTATATGAAAATACTAAATTATGGATATAATTACTTCTTTTTGAAATTTGAATTTTAAAAGATAAATATTATTCATTTATAGTACTTTAATTAATATTATATTGTTTTTCCATTAATTTTTTTCAGTTAGTTACGTTATCAATAATATTTTTAAATTTATTTTAAAACGTTTTTATAAAAAATATTTAATCTGAAAAACAATTATAACAAAATTAACATCTTAAAAAGAATTTGATAAAGAATTTTTGTTAAATTTTTGTTAATGTAATTTTTTTAATTTTAGCAATAAATATTCAAAATGAAAGCAATTATATGTGAGTATAATGATTGGTTTTTTTGAAACTATTTAAATTAAATATTGCAGATTTCTTATATAGTTAAGAGTTTTGAAATTTTAAGATAAGTAAAGCAAAAAACTATTTTAAAAAGTTGAGTTTGCTTTTTGTTCATTTTAAAGAAGAATTACAATACAGTAAAACAATTCATATTCATAACATTACTATGGTTGAAGATAAAACAGATAAATCAAATTTTCAAAAAAAATATTGATTTATTTGACAAATAATTACTTTACTGATTTTTATAAAGTAAGAAGCATATTGAAAAGTTAAAAAAAAACTTATATTACATCAATTTTTTATAAACTTGCCACCAACGATCAGGAATATCGTCATTTAAAGCAGTTTCGTAATCACTATAACTACAAGGCACTAAATAATGTCGCTCATATTTTATTTTCATGTCTTTTGCACAGGGAACTTCCATCCACCAACGATCGCTTTTTTTGCTTTTATAAAAGATTACTTCGTGTGTATTATCTTTTATGGAAACATAATATTTTTTATAATTTTCTTTGTCTTTGTAAGGATAATCATGCTTTCTGCTATAATATCCCTCAATAAAATACCAAATCATTTGAGCAACCAAATGAGAAGTTTGACCATTATTATCAAGCGATGGATTCGTTTCATAAAATCCAATTGAAGTTAGTTTATCGCTTAAACCAGCGTAACGGCAAATCTGACAAATTTCTTCGCCGTTAAATCCATTAGGAGAAGCATTAGCATTTCCAGGAGCATCAGGCTGCCTGACAGATGAAATGTCAACAGAAATCATATCCGCATTTCTCACCAATGGCTCCACCATTTCCATATCTTTTTTTATAATACCTAAGCGATAAGCGTCAAAATACAATTTATCCATCAACTCAATTGCTTCCTGATCAACAAAATAGGTTTGATAACCAATATTTGTATAATTAAAAAGGAAATTAGGCTGATGAAGAATAATCTTACTCAAAAAACTTTGAGCATCTATTTCGGTATCAACATCTCCCAAATCGAAACGACTGTCAACTGCAAATACATTTATTATCTGACCTAATTTTTCATAAGCCCGGTAATTAGCAAATGTTAAATCCTGACTTCCACCAATAATAATTGGAACTATTTCTCTTTTAATCATCTCAGCTACTACTTCACTTAGAGCAAAATAAGTATCCTCAACTGTATGACCACGTTTAATATTTCCTAAATCAATTATTTTTAAATCAGATTTTGAAGGAAATAACTGATATAATTTTTTTCTGATTTCATCCGGTGCATTTTCACATCCAAAATTATTAACTGATTTTCTATCTTCCTTTACACCTATTATTGCAATCTCAGTCTCAGCTAAATCGGGAAAATCGGTACTTTTATAAAAAGTATGAATTTTGTGTGCAATCCGTTCTCTTAAATCCAAAAACTCAATATCATCAAATTCAAAACCAACTGGCTCTAAGTATATTTTAATATCCATAACCTAAAATAAATATTAGGTAAAAATAAGTTTTTTATTTAAATTGAACTAATTTTTGACATATTTTATTTGCAATCATTTTTTATTCATTGTTATGTGAAAGATAAATTATTAGATATTTAAATTAGTATTTTTAGTTCTTAATTGTGTTATATAAATATAATAAATTGTAATTTTGCAATAGTTATAAATTAAAATAATTCAATATGAACCATTTAAACAAATTATTAGTTTTTTTATCATTAGCATTTGTTTTCCAGAGTGCAAATGCACAATTTACAATTTCCGGAGAATTTCGTCCAAAAGTTATGTTAATGGATGGTTATAAGCAATTAAGAGATGAATCAAAATTTCCGTATGGAATGGTAATTCAACGAAGCCGATTAAACTTCGATTATACCAAAGAAAATTTAACTTTTGTATTTTCAGTTCAAGATGTTAGAGTATGGGGACAAGACGCATTAACAGCTAATAATAATTCTATTGGAGTTTTCGAAGCATATATAAAATATGGGTTTTGTAAGCAATTAGCTATTAAATTTGGACGTCAACAAATCAAATATGATGATGAAAGATTAATGTCTGTTAATAACTGGAGAGATCACGGAGCAACTCATGATATTGCAATATTACAGTTTAACAAAGAAGAAAAGTCTATAAAGGCTGATATTGGTTTGGCAATGAATAATCCTGCAAATTATCAAAATTATCTTACAGAATTTCCTATTTCAAGTTATAAATATATGGCTTATCTATGGTTAAACAAAAAATTTCTGAACAAAAAACTTGAGACTTCCATTTTTGGAGTTTCTGATGTAAATCAAACACCTTCAACAATAAATAACTATAGAACAAGATATACTTTCGGTCCTTATATCAATTATAAAAATGCCAATCTAAGTTTAACTTCATCTTTATATTTTCAAACTGGTAAAATTGCCAATGGAAAAGATGTTGATGCTTTATTTTATTCAGTTAAAACATCATATAAACTTCATAAAATGTTAGAGTTAGGAGCTGGTTATGATCATTATTCGGGAACAGATTTTTCTGATACCACAAAAGCTAAAGCCAAATCAACCACATTTGATAAATTATATGGAAGTGGGCATACTTTTTTAGGTTTTATGGATTATTTTAATGGCAACACTTCTGATTTTACTAAAGGTGCAGGTATTAATGATTTTTATGTAAGTGCTAATTTCATTTTAAATGAGAAACATAATATTGAAGCCATTTATCATCTTTTTAATTTAGATAAGCAATATTTTCTGGTTTCAAAAAAAGCAAGTATAAAATATGATAAAGCTCTGGGTTCGGAAATTGATTTATTATACACCTATAAACAAAGCAAGGTAGTGAATTTCAGTTTAGGATATAGCTTTTTCTTACCAAGCGAAACAATGGAGAACTTACATGGATATGATAAAAACGAAAGTAAGTTTGCTCATTTTGCATATATGATGGTAACTTTTAAACCAACATTTTTAACTCACAATGAAAAATAATGAACAAAAGAGATTTTGAACAATTAAGCTTTCATAATAAACTGGCTAATCTCTTTGAAAATGGCGAAGAATTATTTCTTCGCCATTCAGATGGATTTACTGTAAAACTTTATCAATTAGATGATTTCTTTTGTGAAATCTGGTATAGTTCTGAAGCTAATCAAATTTACAATGTAAAAACAATTGATGTAAAAGAGGTAGCATCTTTATATAAAATTGATATTGATTTGGACAATATTATTAATCAGTAATATCCCTATTTACATTTTTCAATTTTTTTAAATTCCTGAGTTTTAAAAAAAGGCTCCCAATTATCAACAGCTTTAGTACCATAACATGAATAAAAGTTTGCTGTTTTGGCATTTATAAAGCATTTGATATACATAATTAATTCGGAACTTTCTAAACCCGGAATTCCTGATTTATCATGTTTTATAGAATAAGGCAAAACAATACTGACAGGAACATCTTCAGCTTGATTAATTGATTTTGAAATTTCGTCAGTTGAAATTACACTTAAATTTCCTGTAAAAGCTTTTCCTATATCTTGTTTGTTTGTTTTTTTATCTAATAATTTTTCATCCAATAATAGTGTCAGCCCTTTTAATTGATCACAAAATTCTTCATCCTGGTCTTTCGCAAAATCAAAAGCAGTATAGTTCTTTTTATCATAGGTTTGGATTTCTTCAATGTGATTCTGCATAATTTTGAGTATAATAATCAAATCGCTTTCAAGTAATTGCTGATTACTTCTGGAATTGATAAAAGGCAAATAAATGCTGTAATCTATTTTCTTATTGAAATTATCATCATACGGTTCAGCTTTTTCCATTCGGGAATAAACTAAAGTGGGAATAGTTTTTGTTGTAAATGTCTCTTTACCATAATCATTGGTTACCCATAATTTTGTTTGAACAAACTGAAGCAATGAATAATTTCTGGCATTTACCCTTCTTATATCCTGAGTTTCTGAAAATGTTTTAAATTCTATTGTTTTTTCCTTATTTAATTGCCAGATTTTTTTTACAACATCTTTAATTAATAAATTATAGCTCGAAATAAACTCCCTGTAAGCGTTCAATTCAGCTTCTATTTCTGTTTTCCTCTTGGCATTACTGGTTTTGGAAATTCGTTTTTCCAAATCTTCAACCAAATATGAATCCTCTGATACAAGTTGTACTATCAATGGTCGTGTTGTAATTTCTTTAAAATCCTCAGATTTGGCATTTACTACCTGAGCATTAATACATTGTAATTGAATCAGTAAGAAAATTACAATAAATGAATTTTTAATAAACCTTATCATGATGTCTTATTTTTGTTTTTCGCATCAAAACTACAATATTTTTATCAAATAAACTTAATTAGTAAGATTTTTTTAAAATAACTTCATTTAAAAATTCACTTGCTCAAAAGAATTCTGTAAGATTTTCTCTAAATAAATTACTTGCTTTCAGTCTTTAATAAAAAAAATGCAAATAAATATCAGATAATTATTTGCATTTTTATTTTGACAAAACTATTCAATAAAATAGCTTTTAGAATGTCATTCAGACAAAATATTTTATTGAACTGAAATATCCATTATAATGGTATATTACCATGTTTCTTAGGTGGATTAGATGCCCTTTTGTTCTGGGTCATTTCCAATGCTTCAATAAGTTTGTAACGAGTATTTTTGGGATAAATTATCTCATCGATATATCCCCTTTCGGCAGCTTCATAAGGACTGGCAAATTTTTCGCGGTAATCATCCAGATATTGCTGCTTTTCTTCCGGTAAAGCATCGCGATACAGAATATTAACAGCACCTTCTGAACCCATAACTGCGATTTCGGCAGTTGGATAAGCCATATTTACATCAGCACCAATATGTTTGCTCGACATTACATCATAAGCACCTCCATAAGCTTTACGGGTGATAAGTGTAATTTTTGGAACAGTTGCTTCGCAAAAAGCATATAGCAATTTAGCACCATGCTTAATAATTCCACCTAATTCCTGTTGTGTGCCAGGTAAAAATCCGGGAACATCCACAAAAGTAATAATAGGAATACTGAATGAATCGCAGAAACGCACGAAACGTGCAGCTTTTGATGAAGAAGTAATATCAAGGCAACCTGCCAGATGTGCTGGCTGATTAGCAACAATACCCACTGATCGTCCACCTAAACGTGCAAAACCAATTACAATATTCATGGCATGTAAAGGCTGAATTTCAAAAAACCGATGATCATCAACAACCGTTGTAATCAATTCCTTCATATCATAAGGTTTATTTGAATCAGCAGGAATTAAGGTCTGAAGCTTTTCATCTACCCGACGAATATCATCTGTACAAACTTTTATAGGAGGATCTTCCATATTATTGGAAGGAATATAGCTGATTAATTCACGAAGCATCATCATGGCGTGTTCATCGTCTTCAGCAATCAGATGAGCAACACCACTTATTGCATTGTGAGTACGGGCACCACCTAAATCATCTTTTGTTACTTCTTCATGTGTAACACTCTTTATAACATCAGGTCCTGTTACAAACATATAACTGGTCTGATTTACCATCATTATAAAATCAGTTAAAGCCGGTGAATAAACTGCACCTCCGGCACATGGTCCCAAAATAGCTGAAATCTGAGGAATCACTCCTGATGACATTACATTAAGATAAAACAAATCGGCATAACCACCCAGACTTTCAACACCTTCCTGAATGCGTGCTCCTCCCGAATCGTTTAATCCGATAAGAGGTGCTCCCATCCGCATAGCCATTTCCATAATTTTTTTAACCTTGTTAGCATTGGCTCGGCTCAAACTACCACCTAAAACTGTAAAATCCTGAGCAAAAACAAACATTAAACGTCCATCAATTTTTCCATGTCCGGTAACAACACCATCACCCAAAATCTTTTGGTTTTCCATTCCAAAATTGGCATTGTGATGAACAACAAATTTATCGATTTCAACAAAAGAACCTTTATCCAAAAGGATGTCGATTCTTTCACGAGCTGTTAATTTCCCTCCTTGATGCTGTTTTTCAATTCTTGATTTTCCTCCGCCTAATTCTGCGGTTTTATCTTTTTCTTCAAAGATTCTGATTTTTTCTTCTAATGTTGACATAACAATATTTTTAAACTCATTATTCCATTACAATCATTTTCTGACCACCAATCACAGTATCATCTTCTTTAACTGCAACTTCTTTAATAATTCCTGCTTTTGAAGCCTTAAATTCACTTTCCATTTTCATTGCAGATACAATAACCAGCGTTTGTCCGGGTTCTACAGAATCTCCAGCTGAAACCAATACTTTCACAATCTTACCAGGCATTGGGCAGAAAATAATATTTCCTTCATCAAATCCTTTAGCCTTATTCATGGCTTTCATGTAACGGCTTTCGGCATCAACAATTTCAATTTTATATTCACTCATATCTGAATTTACAATAAAATGCTTATTGCTTTTCCCTTGAACTACATCTATATCATAAGATTTACCATCTGAAAGAATGGAATAAACTCCATTTCCTGTTGTAACAGTATCTAATTCATATATTTTCCCATCAACAGCAACTTTAAGATAATTGCCGGTTTTTTCAAGATATTTTATACTCGCAGTGCGGTCTCCAATAATTACTTCAAACTCCATTTTATATGATTTATATTGATGATTAAATACGCATAGCTGCTTTTATTCTGCCTACGTCTTTCCATTTGTTAAAATAAACTTCAAATTGTGTTGTTGGTTGAATCTTCTCTAATTTAGATAGATACTCAATAAAACCAGCTATGATAGCAATATCCTCACAATTTTTATCACAATTTCTTTTGCTCAGTAGAAAATCAATATTTTCCTCAATAAAGTGTGTATTATATTTACCATCCACAAAAGCAGGTGTTTCCATAATACTTCTTAGAAAAGAAAGAGAAGTTTTTACACCAGAAATCTTGTATTCATCTAATACACGTCTCATTCTCATTATCGCTTCGTGACGCGATTCACCCCAAACAATTAGTTTCGAAATCATGGGGTCATAAAAAATCGGGATTTCAAATCCTTCATACATATAACCATCAGTACGAACCCCTAATCCAAGTGGTTCCACAATTTCTTTGATTATTCCCGGTGAAGGCATAAAATTATTATCAGGATCTTCTGCGTAAATACGGCATTCAATACTATGTCCTCGCTGTTTTATCTGATCCTGAGTATATGTTAAAGGTAAGCCATTGGCTGCTGCAGTTAAAAATAAGACTTTGGCAAAAAGAACTCCTGGTTTCACAGGTGCGGATTTGTCAAATCTCTTGAATGAAGCGGCACTTCTTGATGAAAAAAATAAAAAAAAAGAAATCGAAATG
>CAZYEM010000086.1:7298-14671 GCA_964646395.1 uncultured Bacteroides sp. | reverse complement strand
CTGGTAGGTCAACGTAATAACATTTAAAGTCTTGCAATTTTTGCAAGACTTTTTTTTTGAAACAGCATCAATCAGGTTATATTTTCTTCTGTAAAAATATTTGCAAAAACTTTATTTATTTAAAAAAAGTTGTACCTTTGATTTCCAAATTTTAACAATATAAAACTACAATATTACTGCTTTGTTATATGTAAGTAGTTATAAATTATTCATATATGGATATTCAAAATGAAATAGAAATACTCTTTATTGAAGATGAAACAGATTTTATATCAATCATAGAAAATGTTTTGCATAAGGGAAATGTTAATTTCATTAAGAAAACAGCATCTACAATGAATGAAATTATTTCAATCCTTGACAATAATTTTGTAGATATTATAATTTCTGATTATCAACTTATTGATTTTACTTCTTTAGATATACTTAATCTTTTATCAAAAAATTATAAAAATAGAGAGATTCCATTTATTACACTCTCTAACTACAGTGATGAAGAAATTATTGTTGATTGTATGAAAAATGGTTCATTTGATTTTATCATGAAATCAAAGATAAGTAAATTACCTTTTTCAGTTAAAGAAGCTATTGAAATCAAAAATAAAAACAGTGAAAGAATAAAAATCAAAGAAGATTTACGATTAAGTGAAGAAAAATTTAAAAAACTTGTTGATATTTCACCGTATGCAATTTCCCTTTTAGACTTGGAAGGGAGAATATTGTTTGTTTCGCAAAAGAAAATTGCAATTTATGGGTATGATTCTAAAGATGAATTAATAGGAAAAAACGCAATTGAACTAATTGTACCAGAAAGCAGAATTGAGGCAATTGAGAGTTTCAAAAAAATTTACGTTACCGGCATAATAAACAATGAAGAATTTTTATTGGTAAAAAAAGATGGCAGTAAGTTTTGGGGTGAATTTTTTATGTCATTATTGTATGATAATGCAGGAAATCCATCAAATATAATGGTTATCTGTAAAGACATTAGTTTAGATAAAAGCAAAAACGAAATTATCAGTAAAAGCGAGACACAATTTGAGGAATTACTCGATGGATTACCAGATATTGTTTTAATTCATAAAGATGGTAAAATAGTATATGTAAATCATGTATGCTTAATAGCTTCAGAATATTCTTTAAGTGAGATGATTGGAACTGAAATTTGGGATTATATATATCCGGAAGATCAATTAAAGGTATTAAATAATATTGAAAAAAGAAAACACCAAAAATATGTTGAAGACTATGAAATTCAGGTTTTTCCAAAATCAAAAAACAAGCTGAATGTAATTGTTCGTACCACTGAAGGGTATTATAATGGAGAAAAGGTTACAATTGTAATTTTAGTAGATATAACGATAAGAAAAAAGTATGAAAATCAATTAAAGGAAAGCGAAGAAAAATTCAGAAATTTATCCGAAAGCAGTCCATTTGCCATAATGATTTATCAGGATTTCACTTGGATATATTCAAACCCAGCTGGTGAATATATAACAGAATTTACTGTTGATGAACTATATAAGATGAAAATATGGGATTTTATACATCCCGATTATAAAGAAATGATTATTGAAAGAGCCAAAAACAGGTTGGCAGGTGAATTTGTAATCCCTAATATAGAATTTAAAATAGTTACAAAATCAGGAAAGGAAAAATGGGTTTACTTAACGGGAAGTTTTATTAATTATAACGGCATACCATCCGGAATGATATCTGTAACAGATATTACACAGCGAAAAATTGCAGAAGAGGCTCTGTTTGAAAGCGAAATAAGATATAGGTCGTTGTTCCAAAATTCTTCAGATATAATAACCATTAATGATAGAAATCAAATAGTTAAATATGTTTCTCCTTCAGTTACTAGAATACTTGGATATTCTCAAGAAGATTTTTTAGGTATAAATCCTATGGATTTCATTCATCCTGATGATTTAAAATTAATGAAAGACGCATTTGACGAAGTTATTGAAAGGAAAAATGATGGAAAACCTACCCAATATCGTTTTCGTCATGCAAATGGTAAATGGGTTTTTTTGGAAACAGTTAGCGTAAATCTGTTTGGTCAGGTGGGTATTGATGGAGTAATTGCTACTTCAAGAGATATTACCGAAAGGATTAAATCAGAAGAAACATTAAGACTTTTATCGCATACAATGAAAAGTATTTCTGAAATAGCTAGTATTACAGACTTGAATAATAAATTTACATTTGCTAATGACTCTTTTTTAAAAAAATATGGTTATTCTTTAGATGAAATTATTGGGAAAGATGTTAGTATTCTTTGGTCAAAAAACAATCCACCTGAAATTACCCAAAGTATTATAAAAGAAAGTATTAATGGCTCATGGACAGGGGAAGTACTCAATGTTACAAAATATGGTGTAGAATTCCCGATTTATCTGAATACAGCTCAGGTTAAAAACGAAAAAGGAGAACTCCTTGGTTTGGTTGGAATAGGAGAAGATATTACCGAAAGAAAGAAAAATGAAAAAGCATTACAGGAAAGCCAAGAAAGGAATAAAGCTCTTTTAAACGCAAATCCTGATCTGATGTTTGTTTTTTCAAAAGATGGAAAGTTTCTTGATTATAGAAGTCCGAATAATAATGATTTACTAATACCTCCCTCTGTGTTTATTAATAAACATATAAATGAAGTTTTGCCATCTGATCTTGCAAAATTAACTCAGGAAAAAATTGATTTACTTTTTAATAGTCAGGAAAGTGTAGTTTATGAATATGATTTGTTTGTTGATGGTCATTTTAAATTTTTTGAATGCAGATTAGTTTTAAGTGGGAAAAATCAGGTACTTTCTTTAGTTAGGGATATTACTGAAAAAAAAATTGCAGAACAAGCAAAAGCTGAAAGTGAATTGGTTTTTAGCAGATTGTTCAACGAATCAACGGATCCTATTTTGCTTTTAAGCGATAATCAATTCATTGATTGTAATCATTCTACAATTAAAATATTGGGTTATAATACGAAAGAGGAGGTACTACAAAAATCTCCATGGAATTTATCTCCGCAATTTCAACCGGATGGAATTTTGTCATCTTTAAAGGCGAAGGAAATGATGGCTATTGCTCACGAAAATGGAAACCATAGATTTGAATGGATACACAGAAATGCTAAGGGAGAAGATTTTCCGGTTGAAGTAATGCTAACATTGATTACAATAAACCAAAAAACAATGTTTTATGTGGTTTGGCGTGATATTTCAGATAGAAAGAAAACAGAATCGGAATTGATAAAGGCAAAAGAATTAGCAGAACTATCCAATCAGCTAAAAGATGCTTTTATTGCCAATATGTCCCACGAAATAAGAACACCTTTGAATGGAATTTTGGGTATGACCAGTATTTTAAAAGATACCTTTGAAGAGTATGTTACCGAAGAAGAGCAAAATATTTTTAATGTAATTGATTTTTCAAGTAATCGATTAATGAGAACAATTGATATGATTCTGAATATTTCAAGATTACAAATTGGTGAATTCCCATACAATCCATCTAATATTAATTTAACAAAGTTATTGGAGAATTTAGTAAATGAATATCAGATTCAGGCAAAAGACAAGTCTTTATCCTTACTTTTTGAAAACAGGTATGGAGATATAAATATTTATGCAGATGAGTATTGTATTATTCAGTCTGTTTCAAATATTGTTGAAAATGCAATGAAATATACACCAGAAGGTTATGTAAAGGTTTTTATTAGTTATAACTCACAAAACGAACTTGTTATTAATATCAAGGATAGTGGAATAGGAATATCCGAAGACTTTAAACAAAAAATTTTCAGACCCTATTCACAGGAAGAGACTGGTTACAGCAGAAGTTTTGAGGGAGTTGGCTTGGGATTGTCTTTGGTTAAGCAAATGGTTGAATTGAATCATGCAGAAATTTCAGTTGAAAGTATTAAAGGTAAAGGAAGTTGTTTTTCAATTACTTTTAAAAATAAGGATTTAAATGATTTTAAGAAAGAAGAAACAGAAAATATGGAAAATATAAGAATAAAAATTGAAAACAAGACAGCTATTGATAAGAAACCAGTTATATTAGCAGTTGAAGATGATAAAGCAAGCAGGGATTACTTGGGGTTTGTTTTAAAAAAACAATATGATGTAATATTTGCAAATTCTGCAGATGAGGCATTGTTGTTACTGTCAGAAAATGAAATAAATATGATATTAATGGACATTTCAATAAAAGGAAGTATGAATGGGCTGGAACTTACAAAAATGATAAGGATTGACCTTAACAAAAAAGACTTACCAATTATTGCACTTACCGCTCATGCTTTTGAAAAGGACAAATTATCATCATTGGAAGCAGGTTGTAATATGCATTTAACCAAACCATTGTTAAGGAATGTGTTATTAAATGCTATTCAGAACTTTATTTAAATATTTATCCAAATGCAAACAGATCTTTTAACTTCTATTCATATACTTTTTGTTGAAGATACAATTCACGACATGGAATTGGCAATAAGAGAACTAAAAAGAGAGAACTTGAATTTTGTTTCAAAAAGAGTGGAAACCGAAAAAGATTTAATAGTTGAACTAAATAATTTCAAACCTGAATTAATCATATCTGATTATTCCATGCCGAATTTTGATGGAATGATGGCTTTAAAAATAGTTAATAAAACAAATCCGGAGATTCCTGTAATTATTTTTACTGGTTCCATTAATGAAGAAACAGCCGTTAAGTGTATGAAAGCAGGAGCTGTAGATTATGTATTAAAGGAAAAAATTAAAAGATTACCATTTGCTGTAAAAGAAGCTCTTGAAAAAAGAAAAATAATTAAGGAGAAAGATGAAACCGAAAAAGCACTTAAAGAAAGTGATACAAAATTTAAAGAATTTGCCGAACAGCTAACAGATGTTATTTTTATTTCAGATTATAATGGAATTATTACTTATATATCACCGTCATCAGAAAAAGTATTTGGATTTCATCCTAATGAAATGATTGATAAAATTTTTACAGTTTTTATTTCAGATACACAAAAAGGTATTGCTTTAAATTCATTTAATTCTTTAATTTCAACTGGAATTCCTACCCAAAATCTAATTTTGATAATGAAAAGAAAAGATGGGAGTGAATTTTATAGCGAATTAAATAGCTCGCTAATCATTAAAGATCAGCAAATTAATGGAACAATAGGCGTTATTAGAGATATAACTGAAAGAAAACAATGGGAAACGGAATTACTTGATTCCAAGGAAAAAGCAGAATTGTCAAATAAACTTAAAGATGCTTTTATTGCGAATATGTCTCATGAAATCAGAACACCTTTAAACGGAATTTTAGGAATGACATCCTTAATTGAAGAAGCATTTTTAAAATATACAACCCCTCTGGAAGAACGGTTTTTTCAAACAATTCAGCAATCAAGTAAAAGATTATTACGTTCTATTGATATGATAATTAATTTGTCAAGAATACAAATTGGTGAATTTCCAATAGTACAGAAAAACATTGATTTATATTTGATTATTTCTGATTTAATAAATGAATATAAAAACATTGCTGAAAAAAAATCGTTAAGTTTAATATTTGATAATAATTGTGAGAAAACCATCGTTTATATTGATGAGTATTGTATAATATTGTCATTATCTAATTTAATAGATAATGCATTGAAATTTACAAATACCGGTGAAGTAAGAATAAAACTATATATGGAGAATGGAAAAATAAAAATCGATGTATCTGATACTGGAATTGGAATTTCTCCTAATTATATTTCAGAAATATTTAAACCTTATTCTCAGGAAGAGTCTGGATATAGTAGAAGTTATGAGGGAATGGGGTTAGGACTTTCATTATCCAAAAAGATATTAGAAATTAATAATGCCTCAATAAGTGTTAGTAGTATTAAAAATCAAGGATCAACCTTTACAATTGTTTTTAATAATGTATTGGCTAATAATAATAAAGAAGAAAAAATGCAGATTATAGATAATAAGGATCATATAAACAGTAAGTTGAGAATTTTGTATGTTGAAGATGATATAACCAGTCAGGAGTTAGTTGAAATGATATTGAAAAAGTTTCACGAAATTAAATATGTAATTTCCGGTGAAGAAGCATTGGAACTATTAAAAACCAATCAATTTGATTTGATTTTGATGGATATTTCATTAAAGGGAGGAATAAATGGGTTGCAATTAACAAAAATGCTAAGAAACAATCCATTATATAATAAAATTCCTATTATTGCTGTTACTGCACATGCGTTTGAAAATGACAGGATTGCATCAATTGAGGCTGGTTGTAATGATTATATTTCCAAACCAGTTAGGAAAAATGATCTGTTAGCAATAATAAATAAAAATTTTATTAAGTTGTAATTAGTTTTAAAAATCAGATTATTAAATCTAACTACAAATCAAATTAATATTTTACTAATTGTAAATAAGGTTTTTATAAGCGTTTTTTAAAAGAAGAAAGAAGAATTTTTTTAAGTCTTATTTAATAGCTATAATTACCTTGCCAATATTTATTAATATTATGAAGCCAAGATATTATTTTATTAACTATTTTTGCAAACCAAAAAAATAGAATCTTGGGAATAGTTGAATTAATTTTAATAGCTATCGGATTATCAATGGATAGTTTGGCTGTGTCTCTTACAAGTGGCTCAATGCAATGTGTTTCCTATAAAAAAGGGATAAAGATAGCTGTTGTTTTTGCATTATTTCAAGCAATAATGCCTGTTTTAGGATGGTTAGTAGGAGTTACATTTAAAGATTCAATTGAACAAATTGATCATTGGATTGCATTTTCAATTCTTTTTGTTATTGGATTAAAAATGATTCTGGAAGCTATTAAAATAAATCCTGAAGATAGAAAATTTAATATTAATAATAATAAGATATTGATATTATTAGCCTTAGCAACTACAATTGATGCTTTTGTTGTTGGCATTAGTTTTGGATTTCTAAATGTTTCCATTATTAATGCATCAATTATTATCGGGATTATAACTTTTTTGTTTTCTTATGGAGGAATTTGTTTGGGGAAATTAAATCGGTTTATTAAGCCACGTACAGCTGAACTCATTGGTGGTTTGGTATTAATTTTGATTGGTATTAAGATTGTTATAGAGCATACGAGCTTACATTAAAAATTATTTCAACTCAAATATTATATAAATTTATCTTTTTATTTAAAAATCTATTTTAATATTATATGTTTAAAAAAATTTATTCATTTATTGCGATTGTATTTTTTGTACAATATTATGCAATAGCACAAATCCCGGCAGGGTATTACAACTCTGCAACAGGTTTAAGTGGTTTGCCTTTAAAAACAGCTCTTTACAACATAATTAAAGGTCATACAACGGTTAGTTACGGAGG
>CAZYEM010000086.1:0-7198 GCA_964646395.1 uncultured Bacteroides sp. | reverse complement strand
AATTATCCTATGGCTAAGGTGGGAAATGCTAACTGGACATCTTCAAATGGAAGTAAAGTAGGCATTTGTGCTGTAAGTGGCTATTCCGGAACTGTATTTGAACCTATTGATAGTTTTAAAGGTGATTTTGCACGTACATTTTTATATATGGTAACCCGTTATGAAAATTTAGTAGCCAATTGGCCTTCAAATTCAACAGAATGCGCAGTAGTATATGCCGGGAATAATGGATTAACCTATAAACCTTGGTATGTTAGCATGTTGTTGGCTTGGTGTGCATTAGATCCTGTCAGTCAAAAAGAAATTAATCGTAACAATGCTGTTTATGCTATTCAGGCCAATAGAAATCCATACATAGATCATCCTGAATATATTAACTTAATATGGGGAAGTGGAAGCATTATTTTAGTTAATTCAATATCAATTGAAGGACAAGGAGGTGTTAATTCAATTACAACACCAGGTGGAAATTTGCAGATGATTGCAACAGTTTTACCTGCAAATGCTACGAATAGTTCATATACTTGGTCTGTAAAAAATTCAAATGTTGGAACAATTAACTCAACTGGCTTATTGACAGCTATTAGCGATGGAATTGATACTGTTGTTGCAACTGCAAATGATGGGTCTGGAGTTGTTGGTTTTAAAGTAATTACAATAGCTAATCAATTGAACGGAATTAATCTGATAGATCAGTATAATAATATTATTGTTTATCCTAATCCTGCTGTAAATGAAGTGAACATTGATTTTAGTAAAGCTAATTTAATTCCCGATTTTATTACAATTTCAGATATTAGAGGAAGAACGTTAAAGGAATTAAATAATATTGAAAAAAATCAAAAAATCGATATTTCTTACTTAGAGAATGGATTATATTTTATAACTTTATCTTCTGAAAAACAATACTTAACTTATAAATTTGTAAAATAATGCAAAAAATAAGAATTACCAAACAGTTTAATTTTGAAATGGCACATGCCCTAAAGGATTATGATGGTCCTTGTCGGAATATACACGGACATTCTTATGAATTGTTTGTAACTGTTGTTGGAGAACCTATTAAAGATATTCATTCACCAAAAAATGGAATGTTGATTGATTTCGGTGATTTAAAGCGAATTGTGCGTATTAATATTATAGATCAACTCGATCATGCCTTGCTTTTAAACGCTGATACAGATGCAGGTTTAGTTGGTGAATTAAAAAAAGGGTTTGCAAATATTTTACTTGTAAATTACCAGCCAACCAGCGAAAATATGCTCATTGATTTTGCAGAGCGTTTGAAAAAGCATTTACCATCTCAAATAAAGCTGCATAGCATGAAATTAAGGGAAACTATTACTTCTTATGCAGAGTGGTTTGCATCTGATAATGAATAAAAAAAAGAGGGTCAATTGACCCTCTTTTTTTTATTGTAAATTATGGATTTCGTTTTTTAAACTCAATAATTCCTTCATTTAAAAATTTAATAAAATTTGGAACATGTTTATCATATGCTTTATTCTCAGGAGTAAGCACATTTTCTTCGCTGTCCATTAGAACATAATATGGTTGAGCATTCATATTAAAACGTGTAATCTGATAATTAAGATTTTTTGAACCCAATTTTTTTATTACTTTACCTTCTTTTGTTGTTACCCATTCATTTTCTGGTAAATCAATAAAATTTGCATCAGCATACAATGCTACCATTACATAGTTTTCATTTAGAATTTTTTTAACTTCGGTATCATTCCATACATTATTTTCCATTTCACGACAATTGGCACAAGTTTTCCCAGTGAAGTCAACAAAGATTGGTTTATTTACTTTCTTGGCATAAGCTTTGGCTTCTTCCAGATCAAAAAAACCTTCAAATCCGGTGGGTAAGTGCAGTTTATCTGTATATTTTCTTTCGCCTAAATCACTTGCTGGTTTAGTAGATCCCGCATTTTCAACAATTAAGCGATTGATATCAAAATCCTGAGTTGTCATTGGAGGAACATAACCTGAAAGAACTTTAAGAGGTGCACCCCAAAGTCCTGGAATCATATATACTACAAAAGAAAATGTTATTATTGATAAAAATAATCTTGGAACACTTATTTTAGCCAGATCACTATCACCCTTGAATTTTAATTTACCTAATAAATAAAAACCTAATAATGTGAATGTTACTATCCATAATGCCAAAAATGTTTCTCTATCCAAAATCCCCCAATTAGCACTTAAATCTGCCATTGATAAAAATTTAAGACCTAACGCAATTTCTAAAAATCCAAAGACTATTTTAACAGTATTAAGCCAACTCCCTGATTTTAATTTAGATAAAACTGATGGGAACATAGCCAGTAAAGTAAAAGGAATTGCAAATCCCAACGCAAATCCAATCATTGAGATTAAAAAAACCATACTGTTATCCGAACCGGATGATAACTCTATTAAAGCTGCTCCCAAAATTGGACCGGTACATGAAAAAGAGACCAAAACAGTTGTAAATGCAACAAAGAAAGTTCCTACATATCCTCCCTTATCTGCATTTTGATCTGATTTATTGATGAGAGAGCTTGGTAAAGTTAGTTCAAACATACCAAAAAATGACAAGGCAAAAATTATGAAAATGACAAAAAACAAAATATTTGGAATCCAATGAGTACTAATAATATACATAGCATCTTTGCCTAATAATAAGGTTAATATTAAACCTAGTACAGCAAAAATCATTACAATTGAAAATCCAAAAAAGTACGCTTGTTTTAATCCTTTTGATCTGTTTTTGTTCCCTTTCATAAAGAAACTGATTGTCATAGGTATCATAGGAAATACACAGGGAGTAATTAAAGTTAAAATACCTGCAAAAAAAGCAATTAAAAAAATTGAAACCCAGCCTTTATCGCTATTTTCAGCTTTTTTATCTGTTATTTTTAAATTTGTTGAAGTATCTGAAATTTTATCAGATATCTTTGAATTTGTTATTTTTGCTTGAGTACTATCTTCTGTTAATAAAGAAGCAGATTCTGAATTTGCTGTGGATTCTGAATTTGGGTTTCCTTTAACCTTAAATTCAAAAGTATTGTCACTGAATGGAATGCAACTTCAATCATTGCATACCATATACTCAAAATTACCTTTAACTACAAAATCTTTTGTACTTAAAATATTGATTTTCTGTTTAAAAACAGCTTGAGTATTAAAATACTTTACGGTCATTTTAAACATATCATCATATTCTGATTCAGGTTTTGGTTCAGATGTTTTACCAATAGTTTCATAGTTTTTGCTTTTTTCAAAAACAAAGTTAGTAACAATAGGACCTCCTTCTTCCATATTTTGTGAATACAGATGCCAGCCTTTATCTATTTTGGCTGTTAAAATCAGTTCTGCACTATTTTCATTTATTTGTTTTACAGAATAAGTCCATTTAACAGGGTTTAATACCTGAGAATTACTTTTAAATGATAAAAATAATAATAAAAAGAGTAAAAAATAACTGCTTTTTAGATTTAAATTTTTTAGTAGATTCATAAGTGTAAAAATATATATGCAAAATTAAAAAACATTTACATATATAGATATATTATTATAATAAATCTGGTTAAGTAAATGTTAACTAAATAATTGAGAATGAAATGCCGAGTGTTATTAAATTTCTTCAATTTTAAATTTATATCCTTCCATTATTGGATTATGCAGTAAATCCCTGCAAGCTTTGTCTGCCATTTCATTTGCATTTTCGATTGTTTCAGCCTCAATTTCCATTGTTATATGTTTTCCAATACGAACATTTGTAATTTGTGGCAACCCAATGTTTTTCATACTGGAGGTAACTGCTTTCCCTTGAGGATCTAATAAAGCTTTTAATGGCATAACTTCAATTTCTGCGTTGAATTTCATATTGTTGAATTTTTAAATGATTTTATTAGTAATGATTTACAAAAAATATTGATGAATGATTGAAAAAATAATATAAAGAACTATTACAATTGGTAATGCTGCTACATTAAATAATAGTATTAAAATAATTGAGACAAATAGAAATAAATATCTGATAATATTGGTTTTCCATTTAAAGTTAGTGAATTTAAGTGAAAAAAGAGGTATTTCAATTATCAATAATAGGGATAATAATAATGACAATATCAATAAAATATATGGATTTTGAAATATATCTGAAAGGAATGAATGAAATACTGAAAAGGTTGAAGGAGTTAAATGCTCATTGTAATAAATAATAATTGGTGCTGAAGCCCAGAATATTGCATTAGCAGGTGTAGGTAATCCTAAAAAAGATATTGTTTGACGACTGTCAATATTAAATTTAGCAAGTCTTATTGCAGAAAATAATGCAATTATAAATGGGAAATAAACGAGAAAACTATAATCGGAAAAAAAAACAGAATCTGTTATGTTTTTAATAAGTAGTTGATATACAATAATTGAAGGAACTACTCCAAAAGTAACAACATCAGCCAATGAATCAAGTTCTTTTCCCATATCACTTTTAGCTTTTAATAATCTGGCAGCTGTTCCATCAATATAGTCAAAAAAAGCACCAATAAACACCAAATAAGAAGCAATTATTAAATCAAACTTAAAAGCTGCGACAATTGCTAAACAGCCACAGAATAAGTTGAGTAGCGTAATAAAATTAGGAATGTGATTTTTGATTTTCATCTGTTGATTCGTGTTTTTTCAGACTGTAAAATTACATATTTTTTTCAAGCAATGCTTAAAATAGCCTAAATTCATTTTAAAAGGGTAAATTGATAAATAAAGCTTTCAGGTTATAAAGACCTGACAGTATTAGATTTATTTAAGTCGAAATTTTTAATTATTACTTAAATCATTGATTGTACCATCGTTTGTAATGTACATTTTTATTTTACCATCCAAACTTTCCAGTTTTGCTTCATAAAGAGTTTCTGTTGTAATAATAATTAGTTTATATTCTTTTGGATTAAATAAGCTTAGTAAATCATTACCAAGTTCTTTAATATCAGAAGTATATTTTTTATTTTTTTCATGATAACTTTCTTCTCTATAGAAAACAGCCCATAATATACGTTTTAATTTCTCTTTTTCAGGAAGGTTAAATTCTTCTTTGGCTGTACCGGTTTTATTAGTTGAAAACTTCAGATAACCATATCTTTCAGGCATGTGCATACTTATAACACCAACCGGCGACCAGACCCAGTTATGTTCGGGTAATGTTTTCCCCTTTTTATCAGTAAATTTCACATATTTTCCGTTTTCCCATTTAGTATCCCATTCAACACGTGAAAAATTAATTCTCCAAGGTTTTTCAGGATCAGGTTTCCCATTATCTAATCCAAAAGATAAAGATGCAAAAGGAATGGCTACCTCTACAGTCCATTTTTTATCTTTATCATTTCCATCGTTTAAAGTTCCGTCAATTTTTACTGCGTATTTGATTCCTTTAAAATCCCAGTTATGCAAAGCAAAGGAGGAATGTCTGTATGGATATGGCAAAAACAAATCGAAAACGGTCTGTTTCGCATTGATTTCAAATTCAAAGTAGTTTTTGGCATCATTATCAGGATCTATAAATATTTCAAAATCATTATCATAATAAACAATATCATCATGATTTTCGAGATAAGCCCAGATATGTTCTTCATCAAGCTGAGCAGCAACATATAGATAAGTGCTGTCCCACAACATTTTTACTCTGGTATTCTGAGTAGGATTTGGCTTTTTATCACCTTCTATATCAACAAATAAATCTGTCCATTCAACATTTTGCCATATTTTCTTATCCAGATTTCCATCAATAATGATTTGTTCATCAGTATAATAGCAAACATAATGTTTGGGTTCTGCAAGCAATGATATTAAATCATCTTTTAAGAGCTCCTGATTAGCTTTGTTTTCTATATTCTGATTGCAAGATAAAAAGCTGAGAGCCATAACTGTTAATGTTAATAAGTTTTTGAATGTCATTTTGTTATTAAATTATGTTTATTTATTCTTTTTCTTTTTTATCAACATATCCAGAATCACCATGATCGCGGATATTATGACGTAATGCTGAAATCATTTCACGTAAGTTTTTAACGCCTCCAATAGTAAACCAAATAGTTACAATAATTGAAGCTGCCAAAAAGATATAGGTATATATTTTCCAGAACTGCATCCATTGAGGATTTGTAATTTTTTCGATAAAGAAATTGTAAATGGTTCCGATAAAGAAAACCAATACCCACATGGCAGTCCAGCCCATAGTTACAATATAGATAATTTTATCTCCTCTGGTAAATTCTTTGGTAGTTCCCAATACTTTCCATCCCTTCAATGGCTGTCCATCTTCCGGTTTAACTTCAACTTTATCTGCATATTTACCTCTGTGAAGCATCTGATCAAGAATAATTTTTGGTTTTGGAGTAAGCAGCGATACAACTATATAAACAATAGTTGCTGCAACCATAGCTAAAAACCAGCCCCATTGACCGTTAATTGGAAAATCAGTAATAATTTTATTAAGCAGTATATTCAAAGAAGCAGTCAGAGCACCAGTAATCATTGCAGCCCAAGCAGCTGCGGTAGTTCCGCGTTTCCAATACAAACCGCCAATAATTACAGCACCGGAGCCTCCAACAAAAATAGCACCCGAAATATTTAAAAATAAAAATACCAAATCTTTAGGTTGAAAAATAATACTCAATACGAAAATAGTAATACCAACACCAAGTATAGAAAGTTTTAAATATTTTAAATGTTCTTTTGGTTCAAAAGCTTTCTTTCTCAATGGCATAATACAATCCTGAACAAAAATACTACCCCATGAATGCATATAGGTATTATGACAAGTAATAGCTGCAGCAAGCATTATCGCTACAAAAGCTCCTTTAATACCAACTGGTAAAAGATAATTCAATGCCATAGGAACTCTTAATTGGCTTTGTTCGGCTGGAGTTCCGGCAGTTGACAATGTAGCATTGATTGAGTCAGCAACACTTTTAAAATCAATATGATTAAATAAGGTATATGCTACAATTGGAACAAAAACCAGAAACAAGCCCCATTGAGGTACCAAACGCCAATTAGTTAATACATCTGCCATTCTGGCTTCGTGTGCACTTTTAGCAGCAATGTTAAATGAGGAATTGCCTTGCCATGATAACTTTGTGTAAATCAATCCAAACATACCGATAAAGAAAAACCAGGGATTAAAATCCTGAACTTTGCCGGCATCAAA
>CAZYEM010000085.1:14572-14903 GCA_964646395.1 uncultured Bacteroides sp. | reverse complement strand
CTTGCTTGCTCTGTGCTTGCTTGCTCTGCCAACACATCAGTCATGTTATCGATAGCAATGTCTATATCTGTGTCAGTTGGTATGTCGTTTGTAAATAAGTCACCGACAGGATTTAGGATATCTATCGAAAAGGTAACCAAATCAGTATTCTGTGCTGCTTTTTCAAGTGCTATGGTAAACAGATCGGCCATTTCTGACCTTGCGGAGTCGTTATCACGCAGCTCTTGAACTGAGTAGGTAGATGCCGCTTCGGAGATTTCAGATAGAAAGTCATATAGTGGGATGTCCTCCAAGAGTTCTATCATTGGATGATCTTGTCTGTAAGTGATGA
>CAZYEM010000085.1:8899-14562 GCA_964646395.1 uncultured Bacteroides sp. | reverse complement strand
AATTTCATAATCTTGTTTTGGTTTTTTAAAAGAAAAGCCTCGCGCATTAGCGCGCCGAGCATAAATTTCTAGTAATTCTGCCGCCGCATCACGAATCTTTAATTTACCGCCCTTTTTAGTTTTTTCCCATTGCTTTGAACCAAGATGACTTGTCAGGGTTTCTAAGTCTTAGAATAGCATTTGACACAATGGGGATGATGTTGGCTATGACTGAGTTTCTGGCTTTCTTGAAGCGTTCGAGCTGATTTTGATCGAAGTTGGTTTTTAAGGAATCTACGAAATCAGGGGAGAGTGTAACTCTGAAATCTCCATTGTCAGGAACTGGAAAGAAAGTGTATTCGAACTCATATTTGGATTTTATTGCGTCAACAGATGGGTAGTCTGAGTTAGAGGCTATTTCACCCAGTTTCTCCATGCCTTCTTGTTGAGCTGTGAGATAGTCGTTGATAAAACTGGAGACTGAATCGTTAAACTGTATTTTAAAACCTTCCATCTTCTTGGCATAATCAAGGTAATCTTTTGAAGGAAGCAACCTGCCGCCACCATCCACCCATGGCAAAGTCATGTCGTTATGAAGTTTTCTGGCTGAAGAGGCTGCTTCTTTGATTTGTTCAAGGCGTGCTTTTGAAATGAGCAGCTTTGAAAAAGACCCATGTTCTTCCTGGGCGTGATATCGGTCGGCTATTTCACGCAGAACTGCTTTGTCGGTTTTTCTTGCAGACCAGACATTGATCTTTAATGTTGCAATGAGGGCTTTTGTAGAGATATCCGTGTTAAACATAGGTTGGTTTACTCCTTATTGCTTAAGGTTTGTGAGTTTGTGGTTTTGTAACTTGGAAATTTAGAATATAGCGCAGGATACTAAAAATAAAGTACAGAATTAAATGTTCGCAAGTGTTTGATTCGTTTTGGCGAGGAACTTAACAGCTTCCATGGATTCAAGCAACTTTTTACTGCGCTGGCCGATGCTGGTCATGAGAACCATAGCAAACTCAGGTTCCATGCGCTCTGCAATCTGGATAATATTTGGTATGTTCTGGGCAGTTGCGCGATGAGCAAGCTGGCCAACAAAGACATAAAGAATTCCTGGGTCTGTGGGGATGTGACACACAAGGGGGAATTTGATTACATCATTCATATTCGGGAGCTGATCTTTAAGCTCAAGGAATGATAGAAACTCAGTTGCGAACTCTTCACCGACAGAACCGGAATAGGCTTCAAGTGCTATGTCGTCTTGAAGAGAGAGTTTGTGCATTTCTGAGAGATTGTAAATGGTGCGAGGGCATGGGCTATTTTTCATTTCGAATGATGGCTTAAAGTTTAAGATCAAGGAGGGGCGGTATAGAATAAAAGAGAGAACATCAGGATGCATTCCGTTCTTTCTTCCCCAAGCAACTAAATCGTTGGCATTTGGAACAAGATTGACAATTGTTGCAAACCTTGACTTTACAGGTTCCAGCAGGCCAGTTACACCTGCCTTGTCTTCTTTGCGGTTTGTTGCTGCGATAAAAGAGACATGCTTCGAAACATTATGTTTGGCATGTATTAATTGCATACACGCTGCTTGCACACTGACAGGGCTTTGTCCTAAATCGTCCAGAAAGCAAACTGTGCGTGTCTTAGCTTCTTTTAGCAATTTTAAATCACCAAAAGGCATGAATATGGCATCACCTGACACAATGAACGGAAACCCTTTAAAGTCAGTAGGATCTGAGATAGCTGGATACATTGTGATTAAGTTGACGTGTTTAGCGTCACACACCTGATTGGTAATGGAGGTTTTACCACAGCCAGGAGATGATACGATTAAAACATTCTGTTTTGAGTCGATTGCAACTGAGAGAAAATCATAGAGTTGTACTGGTGTCATTTTGTTTGTTCCTTTCTTTTTAGTTATTGAGATAAAAATACAATAAGAAAACAAAAACAGAAAAAGACTTGACTTATTTTAAAGTTTTTTATATTGTGCAAATTACAATTTTAATAATGATAACTAAGTTATCTAAATCAAATCTGCTATGTGATAGAAACAATTCTACAAAGGAGTATGAAACATGAACGAAAATACTACGGAGTGTATGACGGGTGCTATTGGTGACGATTTTGTAACTGGTCAGGAAATTGCAAAATTGTTCAAAGTCAGTAATTCTACAGTGAATTTGTGGAAACGCCAGGGAATGCCATTCTACGGACGATCAAGCTGTGCGAGATTCTTGAAAAGTGATGTGGTAACATGGCAACGCCAGCAATCACAACTTCCAGTTGAAAAGAGGGTTCGAAAACCTGCCGAAGCCAAGGTGGAGCTGGAGACGAAGACTGAAGGTGGTGAAAACGAAGCTACGAAAGAACCGGTAGCCGAGTAAATTTTCTTTTCAGTGGAGAGTTGGGGTATTGATGGCACATATGTAAATATGTGCCATTTTTATTTTGTAGCGCCATGAAAACATGAAATGCTTCAGAAAGCATGAAATGCTTCAGAAAGCATGAAATGCTTCAGAAAGCGTTTTTAAAATTTTGCTAAAAATTTTTATGGAAAAGATATAAAATAAAACAAGAAAAAAGAAATTATGTTTTTGATTTTATATAGCTCGGTTCAAAATACTAAGTTTTTATAACTTTATAATATAGAAATTTAGTAATTTTAAAACCTTGTGGCTTAGAAGCTTTTATACTTTTTGTGAATTTTATGGTGGCTGATATCACGAAGACTTTATGACATAGAGATGTTATGTTTATAGTTTTTAAGGTTTAGTAGCTTAGATATGTTGTGGCTTGGAAACCTTTGTACTTTTTGTGAATTTTATGGTGGCTGATAGATCAGTACCTAAAGAAAGTTTTAGCCTACACGGAACGTGAAATTACATCATAAAATGTCAGTAGCTTTTTCGTGCAATCAATAAAGCTCGATGAGTTGGTATATCGAGCGATAGCGATGTTTGGGCAGCCTGCCGCCTTATGAGCGAAGCGAATAAGCGGCAGGCCCCCCCAACGGCACTTGTTGCAAGGCTTGTGCTTGTGCTTGTGCTTGTGCCTTTGCTTTTGCTTATTAACTCCAAGCTACTTAGAAATAAGTTCAATGCATTAACCCGAAGGACTGAAGCGCTTTGCGCTGAAGGAGGGCGGAAGACACCCGTTGTTCCGGGTGTCGGTGTTCCCAGATATGTCGATGCTTACCAATGGGATTGGTACTGGGACTATGGTGGTGCGAATGTTGCAAAATACAGAAAGATCGCAGAAGTAGGATGCAGCGCTTTCAAACGGAGAAGAAAGCGTATAGAAAGATCGGAGAGGTAGGATGCAGCGCTTTCAAACGGAGAAGAAAGCATAGAGAAAGATCGGAGAAGCAGGACGCAGCGCTTTTAAACGGAGAAGAAAGCGTAGAGAAAGATCTGAGAGGCAGGACGCAGTTGCAAGGGAAGAATATTGAAACACAACTTGTGCTTGTGCTTGCGCTTTTATCAAATGGCTTTTAGTCCGTGCCCTCTGCAAGAGCGCTTTTAGGCTTTTATCAAATAGCTTTTAGTCCTTGCCCTCTGCAAGAGCGCTTTTAGGCTTTTATCAAATGGCTTTTAGTCCGTGCCATCTGCAAGAGCGCTTTTAGGCTTTTATCAAATGGCTTTTAGTCCGTGCCCTCTGCAAGAGCGCTGTTGCTGTACCATCCTTCCATGCGGCACTCGGTAGTGATTGGAACGCTACCATGTGACCCCGCATGGCCAGACAAGATAGGTGTTTAGGCAACGCACGCTTGCGTGCGCCGCTGTAAAACTTGCAATCAATCCCCATACTCACCACTGAAAAAAAGTTTTTTGCGGGGCGACAAAAAACGCTTGCGCTGGCGATTCGGGTTTGATAGTGCCAAAAACAAGTCTGGATGCCGGGCTAAACAAAAACGGGGTAGAATGAAATGAAATATGAGATCTTTGGCAAGGGGATTATTGGTAGTGTACACCACGGGGTTGGTGTGCGATGACAAAGACTTATACGCTGAAGGGTCTTAGCCCTGACGATTATAGAGGAAGCAGAATTCGTCCCGGTGTGCGGCTAAAGGGGATTTATTTCAGAATGAATCCGACAATGGTGACACTTACTCCATCGTTGGCTGGAAGGTCGCAGGTCCTGAAACAGCACCTGAGGCGGTGAAGGAAATCAAGCGCAAAGAACTGCTCCAGAGAAGGCCAGAGAGCTGCATACCAGCCAACCATACGCTCAATCGCAAGGTTGGGCGTCTTTCTACGTTGACTGCACAGAATGGGGTTGGCATGAATTTTGCAAAGCACTGAATGAATTTAGCCATGGCCTCTAGGCCATGAAGTCGTCCGTTGTTCCGGGCGACGTAGCTACTCGGTATTGCCTGCAAAATTCATGACAACCGCATTCTGTGGCTGTTAATAATGTTTCAACGTAGAAAGACGCCCAACCTTGCGATTGAGCGTCTGTTATGGTTAGCTGGTATGCAGCTCTCTGGCCTCCTCTGGAGCGCTTTTCTTGTTCTTGCGCTTGATTTCCTTCACCGCCTCAGGTTCTTTTGCTGCTTCAGGACCTGCGACCTTCCAGCCAATGATGGAAAAGTAAGTATCACCATTGTCGGATTCATTCTCAAAAATAAACCCCTTTAGCCGCACACCGGGACGAATTCCGGCTTCCTCATAATCGTCAGGGCTAAGACCCTTTATCGTATAATAAGTCTTGTCATCGCACACCAACCCCGTGGTGTACACTCTCTCCACCAATAACCCCTTGCCAAAGATCTCATATTTCATATCTCATTCTCCCGTTTTAGTTTAGCCTGGTAGCCAGACTTGATTCAGCACAATCAAACCCGAATCGCCAGCGCAAGCGTTTTCGATTGAAATGAGTTTATTGGCCCCGCAAAAAAGTTTTTTTCAGCACTCCGTTTTGCTTTTATCAAATTGATTTTTAGTCCTTGCCCTCTGCAAGAGCGCTGTGGCTTTTATCAAATGGCTTTTCGTCCTTTTTTGCTTTTATCAAACTGATTTTTAGTCCTTGCCCTCTGCAAGAGCGCTTTTAGTCCTTGCCCTCTGCAAGAGCGCTGTTCTGGACGCATATTAAACCAAAGAAGTTCAAAGCGTTAGCCGGTTGACCTGAAGGTTTCAGTCCCAGACGGCTTTTTGTCTGGGACCGAGGCGACCGCCGAGCCTTCAGGGGAACCGGAGCCACCCGTTGTTCCGGGTGGCGGTGCTCCCAAATATGTCGATGCTTACTGAGAAGATTGGAACTGAGATTATGGATTTGCGGCTGTAGAAATACCGAATAAAAAGAAAGGTGGTTGGAACACTGGTGTGGCTGTAAAAATACCAAGCTGAAAGAAAGATGGTTGGAACACTGGTGTGGCTTGTGCTTGTGTTGTGGCTTTTATCAAATTGTTTTTTCGTCCTTGCCCTCTGCAAGAGCGCTGTAGCTTTGGCTTTTATCAAATAGCTTTTAGTCCTTGCCCTCTGCAAGAGCGCTGTAGCTTTGGCTTTTATCAAATTGTTTTTTCGTCCTTGCCCTCTGCAAGAGCGCTGTAGCTTTGGCTTTTATCAAATAGCTTTTCGTCCTTGCCCTCTGCAAGAGCGCTGTAGCTTTGGCTTTTATCAAATAGCTTTTAGTCCTTGCCCTCTGCAAGAGCGCTGTAGCTTTGGCTTTTATCAAATAGCTTTTAG
>CAZYEM010000085.1:0-8799 GCA_964646395.1 uncultured Bacteroides sp. | reverse complement strand
TGTAGCTTTGGCTTTTATCAAATAGCTTTTAGTCCTTGCCCTCTGCAAGAGCGCTTGTGCTTTTTTTTATTAATTATATTTTTATTTATTTTTTTTTTACTTTTTTTGGCATATAAATGCGTAAGCAATCTTTTTCAAATTGCTATTGCAATATTTTTAAATAAGTGAGGGGGGGTCCCCTTTTTGAATTAATTCTATATTTTTCAATATAGAATTAATTCAAAATTTGAATTTTAAAAACATCTAAACTAAACCATTCTATCTGGCTCACACATATTGCAATTTAGGTAACATCTCCATTCATTTTTTGAGTTATAATATCCATAATGTCCACTTTCCATTGGGCTTATATGATCTACATGTTCTATGCAATCTACTTTTTTACAAATATTGTCACAATTTCTATACCTGTAATCATTTTCATCAAATATACATTTAACCATTTTTTAATCTCCTTTTTTATCTATATTTATCTTAAAAACCTTTTTCCCTCAATCTTAAGTGCCTAAAAAATCTGGACATATTTTCATGTCAAGAATTTGTTGGGGCTTACGGGAATGTGCAACGAGATATTGGCTTTTGCAAATGGCATGACACCTACTCCGAAAGAGAGAGAAAAAGAAAGGAAAGAGAAGTGGCATGACGTTTGCGCCAATAGCTCGTTGCCATTCCCGTTACCGCACCCAAGAAATTCTTGACATGGAAATATGGCCAGATTAAAGAGCACGTAAAGATTGAGGGAAAAAGGTTTTTAAATATATGTTTTTGTTTTACTTTTTTTTATTATTATTTTTATCAGGAAGGACGCGGAGCGAGGAAGAAGGGTGGACCGAAAGGTGTGGCTGTTGCTTTTATCAAATGGCTTTTCGTCCTTGCCCTCTGCAAGAGCGCTGTTGTTTTTTTTTTATTAAATTTGATTATATTTTTTTACTTTTCTTTTCTTACAGATGCGTAAGCAATTCTTTTACTTAGCACCTGCAAGATTTTAAGATAAGTTTAGGGGGGTCCCCTTTTTGTCTCTATTACATTTTGCCATTTAGCACTCTCCAGCAAATTTCAATTTCTCCTGGTGATGCTTTTGGAATTATTACGCCATCCCATTCACCTCCATGTATTGATTTTAATATTCTATATCTTGTTGAACTCGATGGCTTAAGTTTGTACGCTTCTATTGCATCATATGTTGTATCTTCAAGTCCAATTTCCATAGTTTCATTTACAAGTGCTTCTTTTATTGCGTTGAATTTCGCTTTAGCTTCTTGAATATATTCCCATGCCATTGATATTGAAGTTGAGATTTTTGTGTCATTGATTTTATTTGGATGAAACCTGAAGTCGTTTGCCTGTCTTCTCTTTTTGGTATAAAGCTTCTTTTTTTCCATGTATATCTTTAAAATTTCTTTATAACGATCATATGAAGCTTCTTTAATGTCTGCGATTTCTTCTTCTGATAATGATTCTTCCGGTATCGATAATCTTTTCAATGTGAATATATTGGAATCAACTGGCAAATCTTCTTTGAAATTCATCTCCATAACCTCTGGATCTAAGCTGTTTTGATACATTTCATCAATATCGTTACCGTCTGAATCTTCTTGATACAAACTCATTTTTAAATTCTCAAGTTTGAATTCTTTCATTTCTTCTGCAAGTGTTTCGTAATATTCAAGATGTTTGTTGCCAGTATTCTGAATTCCTGGATCTTTCTTGCACTCTCCAAATACAATTTTAAAGACTACATTTTTATCAAGATTCAACAATTCAAATGCAACCTTAAATCTCTCAGCTTCTTGAATTGTGCAGTTTATTTTATTTTTAATCCAGAATATATCTTTATGTTTCTGAATTTCTCGACCTGTTTTAACTTCAAGCCGGTACAACCTATTCTTAATCGGTACACACAATTCGGTAAAATGACATAAATCCATTCTACCTGCTTCATTATTGGTGAGATCTGCTTCTTTCAAATCTGGATCACTTTTGCAGCACTTACCTCTGTATCCCCTGATCATTTGAGTTCTAAGTTCAAGGTATCCGTTATCAGCACAACCCATATCTACCATTGCCTGTGCTGTTGGGATGTCAAGTGAAGATTTATAATTGTCATTAGTTTCGTTATATTCTACTTCACAATCCCAAGCTGTTTTAATTGGACTTCCAAATAATGTATCAGCTATATCTGCTTGCACCTGGTTATTCATTTGGCCATTTGCTTTAAATACGATGCTGGTGATATTTGTTATTATATCCATTTGATCTAATTTCTCATGTTTCATATTTGCTCCTTTTTGATACTTGGTTTTTTTAAAAGAAAATCTTTTTCCTCAATCTTAAGTGCCAAAAAAATCTGGCCGATTTTCTATGTCAAGAATTTATTGGGGCTTACGGGAATGTGCGATGAGGTGCTGGCCTTTGCAAATGGCATGACACCTGCTCGGAAAGGAAGAAAAAAAGAAAGGAAAGAGAAATGGCATGACATTTGCGCCAGTGACTCATTGCCATTCCCGTTACCGCGCCCAAGAAATTCTTGACATAGAAAATCGGTCAGATTAAAGAGCACGCAAAGATTGAGGAAAAAGATTGCTGTGTTTTTTTATTTCTATATTTTTACAAAAAAAAGAACGAAACAAAGAAAGGAAAAAAGTTGGAACTGAGGTATGGCTGTTTTTTTATTTAATTTGGTTTGATTGCTTTTTTACTTTTTTTGGCCTTAAACGCGTAAGCAATCTTTTTTTAGATTGCTACTGCAATATTTTTAAATAAGTGCGGCGGGGTCCCCTTTTTGAATACGATTAAATAACTATAGCTCTGCAATAATTTCTTATTACAAAACTATTTTTTTTATTTAATTTTTTATGGCATTTACACTTGTTACTACTTTTGGACCTGGAATCCATCCTTTATTTAAAATGTGAACCGTATTGTATGATCGCAAATACCTGTTTAGAATTTTCCAATATTCTTCACATGATGCATCTGTTCCAAGTGTCAATTCGCTACTTGCGTGTAACCAAACATGATCTCCATTTACTTTGATAACTGTGAACGCAAAGACCAAACAACAACACATCAATATGTTAGTAATTTTGTATTTGACCATTGACGACCCTACCTTTCACTTTCATTGATTTAAGCGGCATTAATTGATCTGAAACTACTGATATTTTCCCGTTTCGATACATATAATGGTTTGCAAGTGAGACTATTTCTTTTGGTGTAAATTCTATCTTGATCTCCCTTTCATTTAAGAGTTCGGGTTGATTTCTGAGTACGAACATAATACATTCATCTGCGTAGATCTTTTGGGCCTTGGCATATTGATTATAACTGATATAGCCAAGTGGGTTTATCCAACCAATGTACTTGTTGATTGTGAATATTATCTGATTGTTATAATTCATAATATCGGCTGCTGCTAATACCAGCTCATAGTCTTGATTATTTTTTGACATAAACGTACTGAAGGTTGCAATCTGAGATGCTTCCTCCAGTATGAATAAGCAAAACCCGATTGTGCCAGCAACCATCATCCAGATTTTAAAGCCCTCCAGTATTTTTCTAAGAATTTTCATTTAGATTACCTCTTAATAAAAAAAAGCCAGATAAACCGGAGATACTGCGCCGTCCGAATCTATCTGGCTTGATCAGGCTTTACCGTGACGATACGGACTGGCCGATGATCTTAATTTACTTGATTAGCTGTAGCATTGTAATGAACTCGTTTCCTTCTTTTGAAACTGTTCGCTTGGCAATGAATTTTACTGTATCACCTTGCTTCAGTTTCATTGCGGCTTCGTTCTTGAAACAGAATACTGATGTCTCAGCCGTGTACTTGACGCCGCTCAGTTCCCTGGCTTCCGGTATTACCAGAATCACGTATGGTTCTCCTGTTTTCGTGATCTTCTGCGTTGCTGATAGGACCTTGCCGGACATGATTACATCTGCTGCCATGACCTTTTGAATTCCCATTGTGACCATAAACATGACTGCCAGTATAATAACGAATCCAAGCATTCTTTCTGATTTCTTCATTGTAGTTCCTTTTTTTATTTGTTTTGAATTTTTGTTTTTTTTTAAAGTGTGACTTTGCGTAATACACTGTCCATTTCTTGGAAATATCACGCAAAATCACGCAATTTTTAAGCGTTTTCCGGTGTTGCTTCAGCCTTTTTGTTGCAATCCACGCTTTACAGCGACTTTAGTTACTTTCCGGTATCGCTTCAGCCTTTTTGAACCCTGCCATTACGCCGGAATCTTCTTCCTTCGAGAATGCAAACGGATTTTTCTTCGTTGAAGCCTTGAGGACTTCCGTGTAGCTGTTATCACAGATGATTTCTGCGATGGTTTTTGTTACGCCATCTTTCTCGAATGATCTGTACTGGATTCTTCCTGCCAGTCTGATCAGTGCCCCTGCCTTCAGGTTCTTTCTGAACGTTGCGATCAGGTTATTAAAGACAATACCTCTTTGATACCTGTTACCGACTTTCACGGTTGCCACTCCAAATGGTCGTGCTTCAGTCTTGCCAAGATCCAGTGATTTGGGTTCGATGAAGTTGCTGGAGGCTTCTGCCGTGATCCATGCGTTCATTCTCATGTCTTCCAGTGCTTCTTCAAGTACCGTTACCTCTAATGGATCGATGTAGTTGATGCCGTTTTCGTCCATATCCAGGTGGCCTTCGATGTGTGCGAATTTGCCGATTGTCAGCTTCGCGGCTTTTGGGTTTTTCATATAATGCTGTGTCCGGTACTCATTACCTTTTCTGTCAACCGCAATCGTGTCAACTGTAAGATATTTCCCTTCTTTCCCGGTGACTTCCACATTTGCATTCACGTTCACTTTTTCGTCTTTCATTGTTCTGCTCTCCTTGTTCTTTGTTCTTTATACTCTGTTAATTTGTGTGAACTTCTTAATCATAACCGATTTACAACCAAGAAATTCGAAAAAAACACAAGAAAAAAGAAAGACTATTATTTGTTTTTATTTGTTAGCCTTTCTTTTTTTTTGTATTTTGAATCTATATAACTGGCATAACCATTAAGCATGGAGCGTTGACCCTTCCGCCCATATAGATTCAAAAGAAAAACAAAAAGAAAAAAGGCTATATTGTTATAATTTTTTATTCTTAGCCTTGATCTATTCTCTTCCTTTTATGGCTTTTACCAAAGATTTCTTTAAAATTCTGTTCGCTGTTTTCAATTTGAAATTTCTTTTGTATGCAGATGAACAATCATTTGCAAATATATGCCACTGCTCAAAGTTTATATCAGCTTCCTTTTGAAGCCCATCAGCTTGTTCTTGCAACAATTCAAAGAAATTTTTGAGTCTTCGGAACAGAACATCTTTAACTTCATCATCCAACGTCCATAAATTATCTTTCTCAATCTGAATTAAAGCTCTAATTACCTCATTTCTTTTCATTTTAGCTCCTTTCTCATATTAAAAATTAAAAATCTTACAAAAAAATACAAGAAGAAAAAAGGGACTCTATATCTCTATTTAATAAACAATGCATCCCAATCTACAGGTCCAGTTAGTTTATTCCATTTTTCTTCAGCCTCTTCGTTTTCTTTTTCAATCCTTTCTCTCTCTGCTTTAACGGCATTATTGATAAGATTCCACATATGATCATATTCTGTACACATATTTCATTTCTCCTTTATTGCTTAAAATTAAAAAATCTTACAAAAAATACAAGAAAAAAAAAAGATATTATATTTTTTTATCTTTTTTAAATGCGCCAGCGATGCAAAGCTCAAAAGTGTAAAAAAGAACTGCACGAAATTACTAAGATGCTGAAAATGCTACTTTTTCTACGACCTAAAGTGCTTGTGCAACCAAATCCGAAAGCGACACGCAACTGAGAAGTAAGTGAGGGGGGTCCCCTAAACCATTAGAAAATTAATAGAAAAGTCTAAGTTGATATGAATATTTGAATCTAAATAAGCAAAAAAAAAGCCCGATGAATAAATTCATCGGGCTTTAAGAAAAAAAAATAAGTTTTTAAACTCTCAAATAATAGTAACTATTACTATGTGCTTAGAAAAAATAACTTAGATTTCTGGGATAATTCTACGAAAACTTAAGTTTTAAACTCTTTGCGTCAGACGCAGTTAAGACGTTTTGTGGGTTTTGTAACCCCCTAAGAGTGAAAAATGAATTAATTGCACACCTGCGTATGAACGCAAAGCTAAAAAATAATGTCAGTAAGTAAAACCGGAGTCGTAGTGACGCTATCAATATAGCTGTTAAGCGCTGTGATACAGTCCACGCACATTGTCTCATCGAAGTCGAGGGTAGGTCGGTAACAGCGAACGCAGAGTCCTTGCGGCACTACAGGCTCAAATTCATCTGATTGCTGACATGACTCGTCAAAGAACTTACTCATAATGGCTCCTTTTAATTAAGTGTTATGCGCACTTTGATTGATTTGCGAAGCTTGATGGCCTCTTCGAAAACCCATCTGCCGCTTACTCCAATGGGGATCTTGAGACACAAGACCTTGTTCTTGGCAGGGAGCAGCGCTTTTTCGTTATTGAGCTTCTTGAGATTCGATCTGAGTGTCATAGCATGTCTCCTTTTTGAGTTTTTTGTATTTTGTGACTTGCAATTTGCTTCACGGCCATTAAGCCAAGAAAATTCAAAATTAAAACAAGAAAAAGAAAAAAACTTAGATATTTGAATCTTTTTAATGGTGTCTTTGTAAAAAAGCCAATTAAATCAATAACATAAGTTTAAAACTTAAGTTTTAAACTCTTTTTCCCTTATGTAAGGCTGGTAAGCGACTCCCCTCCCCCCTCTCTCATGTAGACACAGCCTGAGACACAAGCCCCTGATTTGCTTGGTCTTTTCTTCTTTCTAAGCGCTTTTTTCTTTTTAACTTTTTTCCCTATATATAAGAGATATTTTAAGAGGTATCTTAAAACTTTCTCTATATATAGACTTTTTGTAAAGTGCTGAGAAAAGAAGTTTTTAGGCATTTTGAGTAAAGATCTTAGCCACTAAATACAGAGCAACCGAGCCACAGAATGTGAATAATAAGGCTCCTTGAGCTTAGTTCTTCAGCCTACACAACCATTCAACCGTGTCGATCCGCAAAAACCCTTCGAAACCTGACTCCTACATCTTGTGGTTTCGAAAAAGTGTATCAAGAAAAATACACTTTTTCGTTTTACCAATTTCTTGACAAAAATCAGTAAGTTATAAAATCTGCCCTCTTCAAAATAATTCGTTTTATTTTTTGAATTATTTGAAGCCCTTGTAGTTAAGACTAAAAATTTTCCAGAATTTTTCCAGTTGTAATTTACCCGTCGCGTTACTATAAAAACGTACCCCAACCCGACAAAATCATTGTGCAATCTTTTCAGTAACTTGGATTTTTCCAACTCCTAATTCAGGATGTTGATTTATTTCTGCGTCAGACGTTAACTTGATCATCGCAATAATTCCAATTGCTTAACTTTAAAAATCATTTTTCTGAGTCTCAAAAAACGTCATCCGCTGTTTACTACTTCCTTTATTATGTAGGTCTCGTGAATTTTTGATTTTTGCTGTAGTCTTAACTGGCGAAATTTACGTTAATTCTGTCAGTCATAACTTAGTCTTAACGTCTGTAACCCCCTAAATCTCATTCAGTCCCCCTACGTCTACTGGTATACCACTGGTCTACACGAATCGTTTACTCTGTGTTCTTGGCCACTTACCATTTAACTCATCCTATTTTCCATGGCACCTTATAAAAAATAACGTTTTTTTTTCTCAAAAAAGACCCTTCTCAAAACTTTTCGCTGGGGGACCAACAGCTATATGTTCAGTTTTTTGACCTAAGCTACATCGGCATTTAGGACCCTGGGAGGGGTGTATGACGTGGGGTGTGTTCGCTATATATTCATTTGTAAATGTGTTTTCAACTAATCGATATTATTATCAATTAACATACACCTACCCTGTTACCGGAGTCATACGTGGGCGGATTTTTGCGTACTGGAGCAAAAGGCATTTTTTTTATCCAATCATTTAAAGTAGTTTATAAACCGTTGATGGGCGCCATCTCGCAGCGCTTTTTTTTTAACGTTTGGATTTTGTTACATAAAAAAAATACCATTGCTTTTTTAACCTTTTTCACTTATTGCTTTTTTATTCAATAAAATCAACAACTAAGAACCCTATTCTCTGTGAGCGCCTCAGGATACTTAGTCGAATTTAATCGTTGAGTATATTCACTTTGATCCATATATAGAAAAGAACTTTGTACGCTTTTCCTTGCTTTTGATGCGAATGATTACTCAAAAGACAGCATACTGAATCAAATTCATTTTCTAATTATTTGCTTATTGATAAAGAGCATTTAAAGTGACCACAAGATGTAGTATTTCCATCCTATAGCACTAAGCCATTTTGGGTGTGCATATGTCTCCATCCTGGCTTTACCATTAGCATCATTACATATTTATTCCAATACTTCAAGTAAAATCATTGTGATTCCATCTTTCAATAATCTGCATAGATGCCTTGAAGCATTTTTCTCTTGTTGCTCTTTTTTGACTTTCAATAACAGTTGCTATTGAATTGTTAATTTCCTCAACCAACTGTCGAATTGTGCGAAATGTGCGTTCGACCCCATATTTTTTTTGCATTCTTAACGCAAGCTCATAGGTTTCTTTCTTAGTTCTATCTGGAGTTCCTTTTTTAAAGCCTTTTTCTCCATTTAGTATTCCATTTATAATTATATCAAATTTTTCAATGTCAAATGCCATTTTTTATTCCCTTTCATTATTATAATCGTCGTTATCATCATCATT
>CAZYEM010000084.1:0-15056 GCA_964646395.1 uncultured Bacteroides sp. | reverse complement strand
ACAACTAAACCTGGTGCAGAAGTTGATGAAATAATTACCCATTATTCTTATGGATATGCTGCACAGTTAGTTATTATAAACGAAAATGGAAAAATAGAAAAGGTTATTGCTGCTCATGATGCAGGTAAAATAATGAATCCCATGTTATTTGAAGGTCAGATACAAGGTGCTGTTCACATGGGATTGGGCTACGCTTTATCAGAAGATTTGCCTATGAAAGATGGGTTTCCTGTTTCTTTAAAGTTAAAAGATTGTGGTATTCTGAGAGCACATGAAACACCCGAAATTATTGTAAAAGGGATAGAAGTCAAAGATGAAGTGGGACCTTATGGCGTTAAAGGTATTGGTGAAATTGGTTTGGTTCCGACTGCTGCTGCTGTTGCTAATGCTTTTGCTGATTTTGATGGGAAAAGAAGGTTTCATCTTCCATTAAATAAAAAGGAATAAAATTTGTGGCATAACTAATGTTATTAACATTTGATTTTTAATAAAATATTTTAAAAAATCAAAACAACTTAATATATTAATTACTTTTGTAAAGATTAATTGACTTAAATTATTTTAAAATATTAATACTTTTAACTTTAATTAATTGCTTATAAATATATTTAGTAACTTTTATGAGAGATAATATTCGATTTATATTAATCATATTTATATATTTTTTTATTAATAACTCTTTTGCAATAAACGGAAGAATTACTGATAAGAAAGGAGATCCAATTCCTTCTGCAAAGATTGTTTTTACAGATGTTAAAGACATTTCTAAAATATATACTGCATATTCGGATACAAATGGATATTATAATCTGGATATTCCTGTTATGTCATTTAAATCTGAATCAGACAAACAATATACATTTTTCAATATTTACCCTAATCCATTTTATAATGCATGTATAATTCCTTTTTACTTAAATAAATCTGGAAATTGTTATGTTTTTATTTACAATATTATGGGACAAAAAGTACGAACTCTCGTTGATAGAAATACCTCCGCAGGTTTACATCAATTTGTTTGGAATGGAACTACTGATATGAATCAAAGAGTTGCACCCGGTATTTATATTGCATATATGTATTTCGAAGGACGAACAACTACCCAGAAAATTATTATGAGAACAAGCAATGAATCACCCGTATTTCCTGATGGAGTTCCATATATCCCCTTAGTTGACACTTCAAATATAATCAAATATAATGTAAATATTACTTCTTATAATACGCTTCCATTTTCTATTGGCAATTATACAATTACAGATCCTAATAATACAAACTTTATACTTTTTAAAAAACTGGCTCTCCCTTTTAAAGTTTCAGGTAAATATTTGAGTATAAATAATGGGGATAATACTTATGATACAATTTTTGTTAACGGAATTAATTTAGGTGTAGGTAAACCAGGAACATATCCTGGTGAAATGGCAGCAACTTCAGAAGATTACAGAAGATGGTTTATTCAGATGGCTGATGTTGGCTTTAATGTTATCCGAGTTTATACGATGCATTATCCAAGATTTTATGATGAACTTGCAAAGTATAATCAGGAAAATTTCGACAAACCATTATATTTATTACATGGTGTATGGCTGGATGAAGATAAACCTAATGGTAATTTTTTTAGTTATACACAGGAATATGATAGCGATGTAAGAGAAGTTGTTGATTGTCTGCATGGAAACAGAACTTTACCGGAAAGACCAGGTCGAGCTTCAGGAACTTATTCTACCAATGTTTCTCAATGGGTATTAGGTTTTATAATTGGTCGTGAAATTCATCCTGAGGAAGTTCAGAAAACAAATGATATGAATTCTGCTATTAGTTTTTATAATGGTTATGCTTTTAGCATGCCAGATACAACTGCACCCCATCAACCTACAGAATGCTGGCTTGCTCAACGAATGGATAAATTGGTAATATACGAACGTCAGAAATATGGAACTGAACGACCCGTAAGTTTTTCAAGCTGGCCAACTTTAGATCCCATCTACCATGAATCTGAACACAACTTTTTTTCATTGGAAGATGTTGATTCTCTAGATTTTTCAAGATTAGAATTGAATAATGCACCTGCTGGTTTTTTTATCAGTTATCACGCATATCCTTACTATCCCGACTTTATAACAGATGACCCAGGTTATATGGCTGGCTCAGACCAATATGGACCAAATAGTTATATTGTTTATCTTAAAACTTTATGGCAACATTATACTAAATTCAAATATCCTGTAATTATTGCTGAATATGGAGTCCCTTCAAGCTGGGGAAATGCTCATTCCACAAATTCTGGTATGAATCATGGTGGGCATACGTTTGATAAACAGGGAGAATATAATATCAGATTATTACAAAATATTGATTCTGCATATTTGGCAGGTGGTTGTTTATTTTCATGGATTGACGAATGGTTTAAGCAAACATGGATTGTAAATCCAATAACCTGCCCACCCGACAGACGTCTGATGTGGCATAATCTGGCAAGTCCCGAAGAAAATTTTGGTTTATTAACCTTTGAACCTGATACCGTAATATTTGAAAATTATAATGAAAGTTTTTCCCTTGGTTCAGATATAAAAAATGTAAAGGTTGCAACAGATTTTCAGTTTTTTTATGTGAATATTAATCTTAATGACTCTATGCAAGCTAATGATTCAATTACCATTGCTTTTGATACCTATGATGACAATTTAGGTGAGTTATATTTACCTGATGGCAGAATGCTAAACAGAAGATCTGAATTTTTTCTGACAATATCTAAAGATTCTGCAAATTTGTTTGTAACAAGAGCTTATAATACATATGGAATATATTTTATAAAAAAATGGTGGCCAGATACATTAACAGATCAGTTGTTTCATTCTATCGAATCTAATGGTGAACCATGGGATTTGGTTACCTGGAAGAATAATATTAAAGATTCAGCTATTCAGTATATTGGAAGGTTATCTTCTATAGATTCTGTAGATATATATTCCAGTCTTGATGCAGTTGTCAGAAACAAATTTTCATATAATATAAGAATTCCCTGGCAACTTTTAAATTTTACTGACCCAAGTCAAAATAGAGTCTTAGCTGATTATAGAATAACCCAGGATTCAACGGAAACAAGAGAAACTGAAGGTATTGGAATTGATATTTTATATAGACAAAGTATTTTTAGTACAGTTAGAAAAAATTGGTCATCTTGGGGCTATATAAATCAAAACACAGGTGAATTTGTATTTCCCAAATACAAAGAGGTTCCTAAGAAATCGCTTACTATATTCAGAGATAAATTAAAAACACTTAATTTAAAACCAAGATTACAATAGAAATTCAATCGTTTTTCTTTTCTATTACTTTTCTTTTTGCTTTATGCTACTTAATCTTTAGATCATATTAGTACTGTTTGATTTTTTTCTTATTTTTGCAATCAGGGATTATTCTTCCATTTATATTGCAATTACATGAAAAACAAGTTTATTCACGATATGTTGGTGCTCGAAAATAAAAACCTGAACACTAATTATTTCCTTTTAACATTACAACCTCCTATTGATATGCCCGTAGTTAAAGTTGGTCAGTTTGCACAGGTTGAAATAAAAAATGCCAAAAATACTTTTCTTCGTCGCCCTCTTAGTGTACACGATGTTGATTATAAAAACAATACAATTAAACTTTTAGTTCAGATTGTTGGAGAAGGCACACAAAAACTATCTGAAATAAAAAAAGGCGAAAGTTTAAATTTGATTTATCCTTTGGGAAATTCATTTTCATCTCCAGATAAGGATAATGTACTACTTGTTGGAGGAGGCTGCGGAATTGCACCTTTGTTATATTTAGCCAGAGTATTTTCAGAAAAGGGTATAAAAGTTACAACCCTTATTGGTGGCGCAACCCATTCAGACATACTTGAAACTGATGAATATCGAAAATTCGGAGATGTTTTGATTACCACAATGGATGCATCAATTGGGGAAAAGGGATTAGTAACTCAACATTCAATTTTTAAAGATGAAAATTTCCAATTTTCAAAAATATATACCTGCGGACCTCAACCAATGATGAAAGCATTAGCCGCAATTGCTAAAGAAAAAGGAATTCCTTGCGAAGTTTCGCTCGAGAATATGATGGCTTGCGGTATCGGAGCTTGTTTGTGTTGCGTGGTTGATACTATTGATGGAAATAAATGTACTTGTACCGAAGGTCCTGTATTTGATTATAAAGAACTAAAAGGCTGGAATTAATATGAAAACATTACCAAATTTAAGTGTTAAAATCGGGAATTTAGTTTTAAAAAATCCTGTTATGACTGCATCGGGTACTTTCGGTTATGGAGAGGAATTTGAAGATTTCTTCGATATATCAACTCTTGGTGGAATTATTGTGAAAGGAACTACTGGAAACAAACGTGAAGGAAATGCTTACCCGCGAATGGCAGAAACTCCTTCGGGAATGCTTAATGCAGTCGGTTTACAAAATAAAGGAGTTGATAATTTTATTACAGATATTTATCCAAGGATAAAAGATACGGATACACATATTATTGTTAATGTTTCGGGTTCTACTATTGATGAATATTTGATGGTAGCTTCAAAGCTTAATGAGTTGGAAAAAATTCCTGCAATAGAGCTTAATATTTCATGCCCCAATGTGAAAGAGGGAGGAATGGCTTTTGGAACCAGTTGTCCGTCTGCTATTGCTGTTACTGAGGCTATTCGTAAAGTATATCATAAAACACTAATCGTAAAACTTTCGCCAAACGTAACTAATATTGCCGAAATGGCAAAAGCTGTTGAGGGTGCCGGTGCTGATTCGGTTTCGCTTATAAACACATTATTAGGCATGGCAATTGATGTTGAAAGACAAAAACCTGTTTTATCTACCATCACAGGTGGTTTATCGGGTCCTGCTGTTAAACCTATTGCATTACGAATGGTTTGGCAGGTTGCAAAAGCTGTAAAAATTCCTGTTATCGGATTGGGTGGAATAATGAATGCAGCTGATGCAATTGAATTTATGCTTGCAGGTGCTACCGCTGTTCAGATTGGAACTGCGAATTTTATCGATCCTGCTATTTGTCCTAAAATAATAGATGGCATTCAGGATTATTTAATTCGTCATCGGAATACCGATATTAACGAAATAATCGGAAAAATCTGATAATAAATTCGTTTTATAAAAATTACAGACGAAAACCATATCATCATTTTTTTAGCTATTCTTTATAAATCCACATTAATACAGGCTTTTCCGTTGATTTTAATAATAGATCTGTAATTTTCATACTATTGTTTGAAATCGTTGGGCAACCCCATCCTTCAGGAGTTCCATCCGGATATATTTCTTTATCACTCACAACATCCCAAGAATGGAAAACAATTAACCTTTTATAAGCATTGCTATTGCTAGCTTCCAATCCATGCAGACTGTACTTGATATTAATTCCCCAATTACTATAACCTCTCTCTCCAATCTTATATTTTCCCAAAGCTGAACAATGGCTGCCATCAATATTACTAAATCCTGGTGATGATCTGGAATAGTCATCACACCATGGTTGATCGCAACAACCATGTCCAACAAGAAAATGATATGAAACAGAATCATTTTTAAAGTTCCATATAAAAAACCTTTTAACACCTGAATGTAAACTCATGTCAATCAATATGCAAAAATCTGTATTCATTTTTTTTGACTTACAATAATTCAAAGCTTCTACTGCTTTTTTCCGTGTTTTATCCATATTTATTTTTGGATAAGCAACTTCAAATGACTCTGTATTATTTATTTGTTCAGAATAAATGCTAGAACAATCAGTAAATAAAACCTTAAAAATAAATGGAAATATAAAAAATGGAATGCTCATGGTTAACTATTTTTTAAAATAAACAGTATTGTTGCAAAACGTTATTTAAATTGGATTTATTATTTTGCGGATTTATATTTTTAAATGATAGCAATGTCTTGTATAACATAAGAATTGTTTTTAATGGGATTTCTAAAAATTGCTTTTTCTTCGTTGAACTTCAATTTTAAATTTTCAATTTAAATTAATTTTTATGTTTCTGTTTTTGTTTTTGTGGATATTTATAAGTAAAATTAAGATAAATTCTAAGAGTTTAATTATCATAACCCTAATATTATTGGGGGTTATGATAATTTAGTCCTACGAACTGTTTTGTTGTATTAATCTCTAATCCAAATTATTTTAAACAGAACCGTTTTATAAGTTCAATGATTTCGTTTCGGTAATTATTCAGCTTGGTGTTTCGGTACTTAGGTTTTTAAATTTTATTCGCATCAAAAAATCTAATTTCCATAACCTCACTTCAGTTAAAAAGCTTATTATCATATTTTACAGATAATAAAGCTATTATATAAATAGAAAAACAGTAATTAATTTAAAGTATTTATTTACTTGAAATTTCAAATTGAAAATTAAAAGGAAAAACGAAGCGTAATATATTTAATGTATTATAGTTAGCTGCCATTATTTACTTAAAATTTATTAAACAATTTTTTTTGAATTTTACAGTTATCTAATTTAAATACTATAAATATTAAAATCATAATTTATAAAAATGTCTTTTTTTAAAACACTCTTATTACATTCTTTATTTTTAATTATTATATTGGTTAACAAAAACATACAGGCTCAATACAGTAAAGATAATCTAATGCTTAAAGGTGAAGAGGAAATATTAAAAAGAAACTATACAGGAGCTATCTTATTATTAAATCAGGATATACAAAAAAATCCCGAAAATAACCTATCCTATTTTTTAAGAGGTTTAGCAAAAAAAGAACTAGGTGATCAGATTGGAGCTTTTGATGATTTTACAACTTCTATAAACTTACATCCAGGTTTTAGCAAAGCCTATTATCATAGGTGTATTATCAAAATTGATTTTAAAGATTTTTATAATGCACTCACAGACATTAACAAAGCAATAAGCTATAACGTTACTAATTCTGACTATTATGTTGCACGTGGTTATATTTATAATATTTTGAAAGATACTACAAATGCATTTCATGATTTCAATACTGCAATTTTTTTAAATGCAACAAATAGCAATGCATACTTAAATAAAAGTTTACTGGAAATTGATTTAAAGCAATATAATAAAGCATATCTAAGTATTAACAAATCAATTTCAATAACATCCTTTAATCTTAATGCCTTTATAATTAGAGGATATATTAAGTTATGCAACAAAGATTCGTTGGGTGCCAAAGATGATTATGAATTTGTTATTACAAAGGATTCAACTTTTATACTTGCTTATTATAATCTGGCTTTATATTTTCATAAAAATAACAATTTTGCTAAAGCCATTGAAAACTATAATAAGGTAATTTCTCTAAATCCTTATCATTCTGAATGTTATTATAACAGAGCTGCACTTTATGCAGAAAATGAAAAGTATGTTGAAGCAATAAACGATTATAATAATGTAATTAAAATCAATCCATTAAATATTTATGCATATTTCAATAGAGCAATTGTTAAGAATTATTTGTCAGATTATGCAAATGCAATGAATGATTTGTCGAAAGTAATTGAATTATATCCTAAATTCCAGAAAGCATATATATTACGTTCAAATATACATATGCAGTTGAAAAATTACAATGCAGCAGAAAAAGATAGAAAATTTGCTAACTTCCTTTTCAATGAAAATGCAGATACAACAATAAATAAATCAGATTCAATTTATTTATTACCTTTAATTGATTTCCGTTCTGAATCCCAAGCTTTCGACACAAGTCAGGGACGTATTCAATATCAGTCATTTAACATTAACCTAAAAAGCATTTACAAATTAATTCCTGACAATGAAATAAAATCTATAAGAAAATATAACGAACTGATTGACAAACTAAACGATTATCAGTTTGTAAATCTTAAAATAAGAATGGATAATATTGAAACCCAACTATCATTTGATAATATAGCTGAAAGTAAAATATTACTCGATTCGCTTGCTCCAAAATTGAGTCAATTAAATGAAAAATACTTCATCTGGAAAAGCACTCTTTCCGGATTATTGAAAAATTTCAGGGAAGCTTTACAAACACTTAGTCAAATTCCTGATACTTCAGAATATACTTATCTGTCATCATTTCTAAAAGGAAATCTTTTTATGAATTTGGGAGAACAAGCTGAAAATATTTATTTTGACAATCAATTTGCTGACAACAATTTAAGTTCAATTAATAATAATTATAATTTTGCGATTGAAGAGTATAGTAAATCAATCTTAGGAAATAATAAGTTCAGTTACGCCTATTTCAACAGAGGATATGCAAAGAGTTTGATAAATGATATTAAAGGAGCAATAGCTGATTATAATAGCTGTTTATTTTTTGATAAATCCTTTGGTGAAGCATATTATAATCGTGGAATGCTATATATATTCATTGGAGATACCCAAAATGGATGTCTGGATTTTAGCAAAGCCGGAGAATTGGGCATAAAAGAAGCTTATAGTTTGCTTTATAAATATTGTAAATAACATGAAATAAAAAATTAATTATATAGATGTAGATAGAGATTATGAAAAATATTTTTTTTGGCGAACAGATTCTCAAATTAAATTCAACAATGAAAACAATGTTTAGAAGTCCTATAGATATTTATTGCACTCTTGAAAAACAAAGATTATCAACATTATCAACAAATTACATTTTAATAACTCAACATTATTAAAATCTGAATTATATAAGAATATATATTCTGGAAATAAAGTTATCTGAAGTCTTAAATCATTGTATTAATAATCATTGGATAGATGTAGATTGGGTGAAAACAGATATCATCTTACATTTTTTGTTTTTTATTGGAATTAATTTTTAATTCTTGCTTTTTATGAATAATTTTGTTAAAAAATTACTTGTCATTTAAAGAATTTGCAATATAGCAAATGGTTTTTAAAATATCAAATAATAATTATTATATAATGCTAAAGAATAGCTTGTTAATCACATTTTTATTATTTTTCACATCTTGTAATCAAACAAAGTTACCCGATTTTGTAACTGGTTTAAATGATAGCATTGGTAAAGACGTTATTGAAAAAACGCAAGTATTAAGAAAAGTCAGATTTATGCCAAATTGGAATTTAAATTCTCAATTTGCTGCTTATTATGTTGGTAAAGAACTTGGTATTTTCAAAAAATATGGAATTGATATAGAGATATTATCATACAATCCTTCAAAAGATTTTACAGAAGAATTTAAAAAAAATAAAGTCGATTTTGCTGTACTTTGGTTATCAAATGCAATTGAAGCAAATAAAAAAAATGCAGAAATCGTAAATATTGCTCAGTTTTCAAGAAAATCTTCTGTAATGTTTGTTACCAAGAAGAAAAATAAAATTAACCGAATTGAAGATTTTACAGGGAAAAAAGTTGCAATATGGCATGATTTTCAAAATCAAGCTAAAGTTTTTTTTAAAAGGAATAAAGTTGAACTGGAAATTATTCCTTTTGTAAATTCATTAAATCTTTTTTATAGTGATGGCGTTGAAATAATAAATGCCAACTATTTTGATGAATATAATTCTATTCTTAATTCAGGGTATGACAGTACAGATCTAACTGTTTTTTTTATGGCAGATTATGGTGTAAATCTTTTAGAAGATGGCTTGTACTGCAAAAATTCTCTTTTAAAAACTGATAGTGAACTCTGTATAGATTTTGCCAATGCTACTATTTCAAGTTGGAACTATGTCTTTAAAAACAAAGATGAATCAATAGAGATAATTGAAAAAATAATGAAAGCTAACAACCGACCTTTTAATAAATCCCATCAAAAATGGATGCTGAATAAATTTGAAGAAATATATACAAAGAATGGAAAAATTAATATAAATTTACTTGAGAAAGATTATCTTAATAATGCCTCAATTTTAACTGATGAAATGGAAATTAATAAAATACAACCATATAGTGAGTTTTATAAACCTTATTTTTCACTTAAAAAAAAATAATCAAAAAGCTATTTTGAAGTTCGTTAGAAACATTTATATTTTATTATAACTTCTTATTTTTCATATATTTAGTTAATAAATACAACAATAAATTGAATTGTTACAAACAACTAATAATCTTTAATTTTCATTCATATGTTGATTTCCTATTGAATAAATATCACGAAAATATTAATAAACGAAACATAATAAGATTTAGATTGTTATGTAAATTGACAATGTAATTATAATATTATCAAAAAAGTAACTACATATTAATAATTTTAATAGATTAATCTTATTATTTCTTTGAGTTATACTATTTGAATTATATTTAGAAACAGTTGAATTAAAAACTGTTTTTTCAACAATCCAAGAAAAAAAGTATAAAAATCATATAAAAATATTAAAATATGATAAAAAAATGTGTAATTTTATACTACAATTAAATGCTATTTTTATATAATACTAAAATAACTTATAGCAAATTGGATTATAAACAAATAAATTGAAAACTATGGTAAACAAAGACGAAATCAGAAAAGAAATTGTAGAAAGATCAAAGGAAGTATTTACTATGTATGGTTATAAAAAAACTAATCTGGATGATATTGCAATTTCAATTGGGAAGAAAAAAAGTTCTCTTTATTATTATTTTGAATCAAAAGAGGATATTTTCAGAGCATTAATAGATTATGAATCAAAAAATTTACTAAAGGAATTGTCTGATAAAATCAAAAATGAAACATCTCCTTTAGAGCAAATAAAAGTTTATATTATATACAGATATAAAAAATTATCTGAAATAATAAAACAATACAATACAATGCAAAACGATTTCTTAAATTATATTCAATTGGTTTATAGGGTAAGAGAAAAATATGATCAATTGGAAATTAATTTATTAGATTCAATATTAGCTGATGGAATTGATAAAAGTATTTTCAATTGTGAAAATACAATGCTTACTGCAAAAGCGATTCATATAGCATTAAAAGGGATTCAAATGCCATTTATAACATCTCCCGTACCAATAGATATGGAAAGGCAATTAAATGAGGTAATTAATGTAATTTTCTACGGTATTGTAAAAAAGTAATAATACCATTAAATTATATTTATTTACATTTTTCTGTAAAATTAAAAAACTGTTAGATTTGTAACTTCTGATAATACACAGGGTTACGACTAACAGTATTTTTTTATTAAATTTAAGTTATCAAAATCAATTCTTTACAAACCTAAAGAATTGTTTATTCTTCTTACTATTTAACTTTCCAATATAACATCCGGATATTAAATCACTAACATCCAAAAAATCAAACATTGGATTCAAAGTAGTTTCCAATACTTTAAAGCCTGATAATGAGTATATTTCAACAATTGAATTATCATTTAAACCCATATTGAAATATAGTTTATCTTCAGTGGGAACTGGGAAAACTTCTATTTTGGTATTTGAAATTATCATGTCATTTATTCCTGTAAATGGATTATAAGTTACTCTCAAGCTATCCATTACAACAGGTGTTAAGGGCAAATTACTGGCATTTACAGGAACAGACCCAATGGTTTGTACTACTGAAAAATTGGAAATAACAATTCCAAAAACAGGATGAGCCGATGTGTATGGAGGTTTATTATAATCGAGAAAAGTATTATTTACCAGATTTATAAAAAACTGGCTTCCACCAGTATTAGGTCCACTATTAGCCATTGAAATAGTTTTCTGAATATTACTTACAGTACTGTCAAATTCGTCAGGAATTGTATAACCAGGACCACCATAACCTGTGCCTAATGGATCTCCACCCTGTATCATAAAGTTATTGATAACTCTGTGAAATATAATACCATCATAAAATTTTGCGTTTACAAGCGAAATAAAATTACCTGATGTAATTGGAGTAATTGTATCATACATTTTTACTATAAAATTTCCCTTAGTTGTATAAAAAGTAATTTCTGTTTGTGCTTTTATTTTTATTGTAATGAATAATAAAAACAGTAATGAAATAATAAAATAAAACTTTTTCATATATATAATTGCTTTATAATTTGCTTACAAATATACGAATCTAAATAGAAAATACTTTGTTTTTTAAAATATTATTCCAATAATTTTTGTATTAAAATAAAAAATCAAATAGTAATTAATAATTAAATTATGTATAATTCACTCATGTTATGTATCTTAAAAAAAATGAGACTTAAATATTATCGCTTTTACCTAAAAGTGATACTTTGTTTTTGAAAAATGAGACTTATGAGTTGGATTTTTTATTTTAATTTGCAGAAAAAAATAAATTCAAATGAAAACAGCCATTATTTATGTTTCCAAACATGGAACAACAGAAAAAACAGTACTTCACATCCAAAAAAAATTAGGTACAGAAAATACCCATTTATTTAACCTTAAAAATAATAGTAATTTCGATTTATCATCATTCGATCAGATTATTGTAGGAGGTTCAATTCATGCAGGAATGATTCAAAACAGAATTAAAGATTTTTGCAATAAAAATACACTTACACTGCTCGAAAAGCGGTTAGGCCTTTTTATAAGCTGCTTCTATGAAGGAGAGATTGCACAAAATCAGCTCGAGAAAGCTTTTCCTGAAATATTACGGAAACATGCTATTAGTTGTCAGATTATGGGGGGAGAAATGCTGCTGGAAAAGATGAACTTTTTCGAAAAACTTATCGTTAAAAAGGTTGCCGGAATTAGCAAAACCGATTCAAAAATAAAGTATGAAAATATTGAATCATTTATTAATGAAATGAATAAATAAACCAGTGAATAAAAGTCACTTAAAGAATTATTATTCTCCCATCATTGAGAAACTTGCAGTAAATTAGATTGTGTTGTTCTCAAAACTGAGAAAGCTTTTCTTCAAATAAGCCTATCTAAAAACACTAACAAACAATGATTTGCAGTTTTGGGTTTTTAATTTTTCAAGCAATCATTTCTATAAAATCATTTTCTGAAATAATAGATATTCCTAAATCGTTGGCTTTTTTAAGTTTTTCGGGACCCATTTTATCGCCTGCAAGTACGTAATTTGTTTTTGCAGAAATAGAACTTACATTTTTTCCACCATGCAATTCAATTTCTGCTTTAATTTCATCACGAGAAAATTTATCAAATACTCCACTCACTACAAACGTTTTACCTTGTAATTTTTCTGAAATATTGGTAGTAATATCCTCCTTCAATTCAAACTGCAGCCCTTTACTTTTAAGTTTATTTATAATTTCAATATTCTTGTTTTCTTTAAAAAAAGCAATTATACTTTCAGCTATTTTATCACCAATTTCATCCACAGTTATCAAATCATCATACGAAGCATTCATCAAATTATCAATACTTTTGTAGTGTTTTGCCAGTTTTTTGGCTACCGTTTCGCCAACAAACCTGATTCCCAAAGCAAATAAAACCCGCTCAAATCCTACCGATTTTGAAGCATTAATTCCATTAACAATATTCTCAACTGTCTTTTCTCTAAAACTGATTTTCTTTTGTTTACTTTCTTCAGCAGATAAAATAATTTTCTCCAGTCCCAATAAATTTGATGCTTCCAGATTATACAAATCTGCAATATTTTTAAGCAAACCATTGTCGTACAAAATTTCAATTTTTCCTTCCCCCAAGCTATCAATATTTAATGCTTTCCTGTGAATAAAATGATACAATTTACCTTTAATCTGTGGTGGACATTCATTTTCATTCAGGCAGTAATATGCTGATTCTCCATCCTTCCGCACCAGTTTACTTCCACATTCGGGGCAATACTCAATAAAATTGAATAAAGAAACATCTGTATCTCTTTTTTCGAAATCAACACCTACAATTTTAGGGATAATCTCTCCACCTTTTTCAACAAAAACGATATCACCAATCCGAATATCCATATTTTCAATAAAATCGGAGTTATGCAATGAAGCCCGTTTCACTATTGTACCAGCAAGTTGAACTGGTATCAAATTTGCAACAGGAGTAACTGCTCCTGTTCTGCCAACCTGAAAATCAATAGAAAGAAGAGTTGTTGAAACACGTTCGGCTTTAAACTTATACGAAATTGCCCACTTTGGAGATTTTGCCGTAAACCCTAATTCCTCCCAGAGTTTATAATCATTAACTTTAATAACGATGCCATCGATATCAAAAGCCAGCTCTTTTCGTGCAATATCCCAATAATTGATAAACTCATATACATCTTCTATATATTGACATTTCACCATATAATTAGGTATTTTAAAGCCCCAGTCTTTCGCTTTCAGCAAATTTTCATAATGCGAAGAAAATGGTAAATTTTTTCCAAGCAAAAAATAAAGGAAACAATCCAACGGACGTTTGGCTACTTCTTTGGAATCCTGCATTTTCAAGCTCCCTGAAGCCGCATTTCTGGGATTTGCAAAAGGCTCCTCTCCTATTTCAATTCTTTCAGCATTCATTAAATCGAAACCAGCATGAGGTAAAATAATTTCACCCCTGATTTCAAATTCATCGGGATAATCTCCTTTTAGTTGCAAAGGTATGCTCCTTATTGTTTTTACATTTGCTGTAACATCGTCGCCCTGAACTCCGTCACCTCGTGTTACCGCTTGCAGTAAAACTCCGTTTTTATAAGTCAATCCGATTGCAATGCCATCATATTTCAATTCACAAACATATTCAAAATCAACATCAATACTTTTCCTTATCCGATTGTCGAAATCTTTTAATTCTTCTTCTGAATAAGTATTTGCAAGAGAAAGCATTGGTGATTTATGTTTTACCTGAATAAAATTTTTAATAATATCCCCTCCAACCCTTTGTGTTGGAGAATGTAATTGTAAAAATTCGGGAAATTGATTTTCTAAATCAGCCAATTCTTTTAATAATACGTCAAATTCAAAGTCGGAAATAACCGGCTTATCCAATACATAATAATTATGATTTTGTACATTCAGAAAATCAATCAATTCATCAATCCGCTGTTTTGCTCTTTGTGCTTCCATATCATTATTTTAAAGTAATCTGACAGAAAAATCTGATGTATTTATACAGATTTCATCTGATTTTTTCAAAGAAAATTTACTTTATTTACCTTTATTTAA
>CAZYEM010000083.1:0-15061 GCA_964646395.1 uncultured Bacteroides sp. | reverse complement strand
TAATGCTTGTTATGTTTTAATGAAATTTTAATAAAAAAGACTGATTTAGAAAAAATTATATACGATACAAATATACTATAATATTTATGTTTAAAATTAAAAATATAATATTTAAATTAAAATACTTCTTCGTTATAAAAAAATAAAAATATTTTAATATTATCAATCGTCAATTACAGAGATGTTCTGAAAATTAGCTTTATTGAGGTAAACAAGATATTACATACTTAATTTTGCCTTGTAATTGAGGATTTTATGATTGACGAAATTAAGATTTTTCTATATAAAGGGAATTCAAATATCTTAACTTTATGTGCTGTTTTTGAAGAGAATCATACTCTTTTTCTACATTTATGCTAAAAATCTTATTTTTAGAAAACCATTTATCTAAAATCAAATAACAAAAAGTGATGAAATAAAATTAAAATCACAAATTTTGAATAATTTAACTCGAAACAATTGAATTTATATTATATTTATAAGGATTAAAAGCGTAATTTTGCAAATTCAATTTTTAAGCAAACAATAAATATCATTATGCAGAATATCAGGAATATTGCTATCATAGCTCACGTTGACCACGGCAAAACAACTTTGGTTGATCGAATTTTACATCAGGTAAAATTATTCAGAGACAACCAGTCGATGGGTGATTTAATACTAGATAGCAATGATTTGGAAAAAGAAAGAGGAATTACTATATTATCGAAAAATGTATCAGTTAGATATAAAGGGATTAAAATCAACATAATAGATACACCAGGTCACAGTGATTTTGGAGGAGAAGTTGAACGAGTTTTAAATATGGCTGATGGAGTTTTATTACTTGTTGATGCCTTTGAAGGTCCAATGCCTCAAACTCGTTTCGTATTACAAAAAGCATTGGCACTTAACTTAAAACCTATTGTAGTTATAAATAAGGTTGACAAACCCAACTGTGATCCAATTTCTACCCACGAAGCTGTTTTTGATTTAATGTTTAACCTGGATGCTACTGAAGATCAATTAAATTTTCCTACTGTTTATGGTTCATCTAAAGAAGGATGGATGTCCGAAGATTATACCAAACCAACTACAGATATAACTTATCTGCTCGACACAATTATTGATTATATTCCTAACCCTGTTTTTGAGGAAGGAAGCTTGCAAATGCAAATAACTTCAATGGATTACTCCTCTTATGTTGGCAGAATTGCTGTTGGAAGACTTACCAGAGGAATAATGAAATGGGGAATGAATGTTTCATTGGTAAAGAGAGACGGAAGTGTATTAAAATCAAAAGTTAAGGAACTTTATGTTTTTGAGGGCTTAGGTAAGGAAAAAATGAAAGAGGATGTTTATCCAGGTGAAATTTGTGCTGTTTTAGGAATAGATGATTTTGAAATAGGTGATACAATAGCTGATTTTGAAATTCCGGAAGGATTGATACCTATAGCGATAGATGAACCCACGATGAGTATGTTCTTTACTATTAATAATTCTCCATTTTTTGGAAAAGAAGGAAAATTTGTTACTTCCCGACATTTAAGAGATCGATTATATAAGGAGTTGGAAAAAAATCTGGCTCTAAAAGTTGAAGAAACCAATTCGCCTGATGCATATATAGTTTATGGACGCGGAATTTTACATTTATCCATTTTAATAGAAACCATGCGACGCGAAGGTTACGAACTGCAAGTAGGTCAACCTCGGGTTATTGTAAAGGAATTTAATGGAGTAAAATGTGAACCAATTGAATTTCTTACAGTTCATGCACCAGAAGCTTCGGCAGGTAAAGTAATTGAATTGGTTACTCAACGTAAAGGAGAAATTATTCAGATTGAAACTAAAGCTGATCGTTTACACTTAGAATTCTCAATTCCTTCACGAGGTATTATTGGATTAAGAAGTAACATTTTAACAGTTACTGAAGGAGAAGCTATTATGGCACATCGTTTTAAGGCTTTTGAACCTTGGAAAGGAGAAATTTCGTCAAAAAGAAATGGATCATTAATAGCTATGGAGTCAGGAACTGCTATTCCTTATGCAATAGATAAATTACAGGATAGAGGTAGCTTTATGGTTAGTCCCAACGAACCTATTTATGCAGGTCAAGTAATTGGAGAGCATATCCGACAGGATGATTTAGTAATTAATATTACTAAAACCAAAAAATTAACGAATATGCGGGCTTCCGGATCAGATGATAAGGTTTCTATTGTTCCAGCAACCAAATATTCTTTGGAAGAATATATGGAATATATTATTGATGATGAATATTTGGAAGTAACACCTGCTTCATTACGTTTGCGTAAAATTCTTTTAGATGAATTAGATCGAAAAAGACAGAAAAAAAGCGAATAATATTTTGCAAATTCTTATATTTTATAAAGCCGATAAAAAAATTATCGGCTTTTTTGTTGATAAAATTTTAGTTTTATCTAATATCATTCTATTTTATGTGTATTTTTTAATTACAAAACATATTATTTATATATTTTTTAGCTTATCAATATTTTCAAATTATATTCTTTATTATTAATTAAACTTCTGAAAATGTTTTATTTAATATTTTCAAAAAGAGAATACATATTTAGAATGAATATAAATTAAAGGATTTAACATAATTTTCTGCTATTGTTATTCAAATAACAATATTTTTTTTTAATTTTGGACTTTCTTATTGTTATAAAATTAACAATAGAATTAATTCAATTTAATAACACAAAATATGGAGGATCCAATGTCCAATATCGAAACTTTAGTAAAAAACTTAGTAGAAAAACATGGTAAAACAAGGAATAGTTTAATGCCTGTTTTACAAGGAATTGTTAAAGAAGAAAAATTCCTTTCAGAAGATGCTATGATTTTAGTTGCAAAGGAACTAGAACTATCAGCAGCAGAAGTTTATGGAACTGCATCTTTTTATACATTTTTAGACACTGTTCCCAGGGGAAAAAACATTATCAGAATTTGCAAAACTATTACTTGCCACATGAAAGGCAAAGATGAAATTATTGAAGCCCTTGAAAACTCTTTAAAAATTAAAGTGGGAGAAACAACTCACGACAAAAAATTTACTTTATTAACTGCTAATTGTCTTGGTTGGTGTCATAAAGGACCTGTTATGTTAGTCAATGATGAAGTTTTTCCTGAAATCACACCTCAGAAAGCTATTGAAGTTATTGAAAATATAGCTAAAACATCTAAGTAAATAGAATTAATAAAAAATCATACATTTAATAAAATGGAAAATAATACATTAAAAAAAATAGATTTAATATTTGCTGATTATACAACATCAAAATATAAAATATTAGAAAAGACTATATTAAAAAAACCTGATGAAGTTATTAATGAAATTATAGATTCAGGACTTAAAGGAAGAGGAGGAGCAGGATTTCCTACAGGATTAAAATGGAAATTTACCAAAAACGAAGATAATCCTGTAAAATATGTTGTATGTAATGCTGATGAAGGAGAACCCGGAACTTTTAAGGACAGAGAAATTTTAGAAAGAGTTTCACGCAAAGTTCTTTCAGGAATGGCAATATGCGGTCATGCAATTGGTGCAAAAGAAGGTTATATATATCTAAGGGGCGAATATTCTTATCTGGCTCCAAAATTAATGGCTGAAATAGAAATTTTTGATGATTTTGCAAAAAAAGCAAATCTTGATTTTAAGATTTTTCTTAGAATGGGAAGTGGTGCATACATTTGTGGAGAAGAAAGTGCACTATTTGATTCAATGGAAGGAAAACGTGGAGAACCAAGGAATAAACCACCTTATCCAACTGTTTCAGGGTACAATAGTTGTCCAACAGTAATAAATAATGTTGAAACTTTTGCAACAGTTCAGATTATATGTAAAATTGGTGCAGAAGAATATAAAAAACTTGGTACAACGGATTCAAGAGGTTCAAAACTATTTTCAATTTCCGGAGATACTCCAAAAGCTGGAATATACGAATTGGAATTAGGAATGCCTTTGAAAGAATTTGTTGAAGAATTTGGAGATGGTGATACAAAATCTGTACAGGTTGGAGGTGCTTCAGGTTTTTGTGTTCCGCGCAAACATTTTAACGATACAATTATTGGATTTGAAGGAATTCCAACCGGTGGTTCTATGATGATTTTCAATAGCACACGTTCAATGTATAATGTTTTACATGATTATCTTGAATTCTTCAATGAAGAATCCTGTGGTCAGTGTACTCCATGCCGTGTTGGATGTCAACAATTATTAAAGGGTATAGAAGCTGTAAAAAAAGGAGAAAAGAAACCTCAATACCTTGAAGAATTAAAGAAATTAGCCTTAACTATGAAAGTTGCAGCTAAATGCGGATTAGGACAATCATTAGCCAATCCATTTAATTCAATTGTTGATAATTTCAGAGAAGAAATCATTTATTAATTTTTATTTGATAACATTAAAAAAACAAACAAAATGAGCGAATATTTAGTAAATCTAAAAATCAATAATATAGCAGTATCTGTAAAAGAAGGAACCACCATTCTGGATGCTGCAAAAAAACTTAACTTCAATGTACCAACACTATGTAATCATCCCGATTTAAGTGTTGCTGGAAATTGCCGTGTTTGTGTTGTGGAAGTTAAAGGTGCACGCTTATTGGCAGCTTCATGTGCAACTCCTGTTTCAGAAGGTATGGAAGTATTGACAAACAGCGAAAAAGTAAGAACTGCACGTAAACATGTCATCGCATTATTATTATCGGAACACAATGCTTACTGTACCAAATGTTTTAAAAACGGACATTGCGAATTACAGGATTTAGCTTCTGAATATCGCATTGGAGACCATGTTTTTATTGACTTAGTAAGAGCAAAAGATAAAATTGCTGATATTTCATCACCATCAATTATTAAAGACGATAGTAAATGTATCCGTTGCCAACGTTGTGTAAGAACCTGCGATGAACTTCAATCAGTAAGTGCTTTGGCTGTTATAAATAAAGGAGACCATCAAAAGATTTCAACCTTTATGAATAAACCCTTACATGAAGTAGTTTGTACAAATTGCGGTCAATGCATAAATCGCTGTCCAACCGGTGCTTTAACTGAAAGAACATACTTGGACGATGTTTGGAATGCAATTAATGATCCATTGAAACACGTTGTAGTTCAAACTGCTCCGGCAGTTCGTATTGGATTAGGAGAAGATTTAGGTTATGAACCAGGCGAAAGAGTTACAGGGAAAATGGTTGCAGCTTTACGTCATATTGGTTTTGATTCTGTACTGGATACTGATTTTTCTGCAGATTTAACCATTATGGAAGAAGGTACCGAACTATTAACCCGCTTAAAAAGAGCTTTGGTTGATGGTGAAAAAGTAGCTTTACCTATGATGACTTCTTGTTCTCCAGGTTGGATTAAATTTCAGGAACACATGTTCCCGGATTTGTTAGACAATTTATCAACATGTAAATCGCCTCAACAAATGTTTGGAGCATTGGCAAAAACATATTATGCTAAGAAAAAAGGAATTGATCCCAAAAATATGGTTTCAGTTTCAATAATGCCATGTACTGCAAAGAAATTTGAATGTGGAAGACCCGAAATGCGTGATAGTGGATATCAAGATGTGGATTATGTATTGACAACCCGTGAATTGGCAATGATGGTAAAACAAGCAGGTATTAATTTTATGAAACTTGAAGACGAACATTATGACAGTATTATGGGTGATTCAACAGGTGCTGCTGTCATATTCGGAGCTACCGGTGGAGTAATGGAAGCAGCATTACGTACTGCTTACGAAATTGTTACTGGCAGAGAAGTTCCATTTACAAATCTTAATATTTTGCCAGTAAGAGGCTTTGAAGGAATAAAAGAAGCCAAGGTTATGATAAAAGATGTTAAACCTGAATGGAGTTTTCTTGAAGGTGCCGAATTAAGCGTTGCGATTGCTCATGGTTTGCATAATGCCAATGTATTAATGAAAGCTGTAAGAGCTGGAAAAGCAAATTATCATTTTATTGAAGTAATGGCTTGTCCTGGTGGATGTTTAGGTGGCGGTGGTCAACCAATACCAACCAGTCCTGAAATCCGTCAAAAACGAGCAGAAGCTATTTATGGAGAAGATGAAGGATTACCATTAAGAAAATCTCACGAAAACCCTGAAGTAATTCAGATATATAAGGATTTCCTTGGCGAACCATTAGGTCATAAATCCCATGATCTGTTACATACCCATTACAAACCAAGAATAAGGTATTAACAGATATTTTTAACTAACAATAAACAATTTATTATGTAAAACTGCTGGAGAAATCCAGCAGTTTTTTTTATATTTCAAAGTTGAATTTTTCTTTTCAATAAATCATTAAATTTTTATAATCAATAAAAAGTATTGATGTTTTAAAATTACATCCATCCTTTTCTTTTAAAATAAATAATCAGTACAATAACGATTAAAGCCATTAAACTGAATACCATCCAGAAAGCATAAGGATGATACATAAAAGGCAACTTGATATTCATTCCATACATTCCGGTAATCATAGTGAGAGGCAGCATTATAGAGGAAAAGAATGTTAGAATTTTCATAATTTCATTTATACGATTTGTTTGTAACGAATCAAAAGTTTTTGATAACCCTTCGATTAATTCAGCATAATCTTCCACCATATCCCACATCTTCTGGTAATAATCGAGAATATTGCCCCAATAGTCTTCCATATCCTCAGCAAATCCCTTAATATCACCCGACTCAAATTTATGGAATAATCTGAGTTGTGGTTTGAATATCGTATTAATCAGAATTATATTTTTCCGGGTTATTGATATTCTTTCAATCGTTTTTTCAGCTTTCTTATTAAACAAATCACGGTTAATTAGCTCAACTTCACCTCCCAAACGCAATAATAAGGAATATGTTTCAACCATCAACCGATCCAAAATAGTATAAAGTAACGAATCGCTCGTTCCTGTTGTTGCCTCTTCTCTTTTGAGGGGATTATCTTTTAAACTATTGAAAAGATTTTTTATAACCCAATGCGATTTTCCAATTGTTATTATATAATCATTACCCCAAAATATTTTTACCTCTTTGGTTCTCAAAAATTTATTGGCTTTATCCAAATATGGAAAATGTAAAATAAGAAAATAATAATCATCATAAATATCAATCTTTGGTCTTTGATTTATACTTCTGCAATCCTCAATATCAAGAGGATGAAAATGAAAATTATCTTTAAGGTAAATAAGATCTTCTTCTGAAGGATTCAAAATGTTATACCATTTTAGTTTACCTGTTTCTATAGTTTCTATCATAGCATGCCTCCTTAAAGATTATGGATATGTAATATATCGCTACATTGGTATTGTTTTTGCAAAAGTAAGCATTTAATACTTAAAAATATTATATCATCAATATTTTTGCATATCCTATTCGTTATCCGAAAGTTATTTACTAAGTAGTATCAAAAGTAATAACTGAAATTTATTTAAAAAGCTTTTAAAAATAAAAAAACAACTTATTACAAATCAAATTTATACAAAAAATGTCTATTCTTTAATCTTCATATTATGAAAGACATTTGTAACATCTTCATCTTCCTCCAGCTTTTCGAGTAATTTATCAACTTCCACTTGTTGTTCGGATGTTACTTCTTTCATTTCTGTTGGAATTCGTTCAAATTCAAATGTTGAAATTGTAAAAGCATTTTCTTCCAAATATTTTTGTATCGGACCAAATGAAGTAAATTCAGCATAAATCACTATAAATTGATCTTCTTCAAAAACATCTTCAGCCCCAAAATCAATAAGTTCAAATTCCAGTTCTTCTAAATTAATACCTTCTTTCTTTTCTACTTTAAATGAACATTTTCGTTCGAACAAATAATCAAGCATACCCGTAGTTCCTAAATTACCATTATATTTATTGAAATAACTACGAACATTAGCAACAGTTCTTACTGGATTATCGGTTGCTGTTTCAACCAGAATTGCAACGCCATGAGCAGCTTTTCCTTCATAAACTATTTCTTTATAATCCTTGGTGTCCTTTTCGGTAGCTTTTTTTATAGCTCTTTCTACATTTTCGCGTGGCATATTTTCAGACTTTGCATTCTGAATCAACAATCTTAAACGGGGATTAGTATGAGGATCACCACCCCCAGCCTTGGTAGCCATAGTTATTTCTCTACCTAATTTTGTAAATACTTTGGCCATATTGCCCCAGCGTTTAAACTTACGCGCTTTACGAAACTCAAATGCTCTTCCCATCTTATTTTGTTTTATTTTTTATGCAAAATTAATAATCATATCATAAGTTGCAATAATAATATTAAAAATAATTGTTGAATATCGATTTTCGAATTCATTATTGCTTAATTACTATCTTAATATCAATTATCTAAATCAATTACAAATCATTTCATTTACAAACAATTACTTTACTTTATACTATACAATTTAAATAAAGATTTGAAATTATATGATTTTTAATAATTATCGAAATATATTATAAATAATTGTATTAAAATACTTTAATTTAAAAATAATTAAAAAATAATCAGATTTAATTATAAAAATCAGTTTTTATTAAATAATTAAAGAACACCAAAAACTTTAGAAACTTTATGAATTTTGTAAAATATTTTTTTCTAACTTTGCTATCAATTAATTATTGTAATAATTTTTAAACAAGTATATATTATGAGTAAAGAAATCTTAAATCTGGAGCCAAAAATGCTTTGGAAACATTTTTACAGTTTAACACAAATCCCACGTCCTTCAAAACACGAAGAAGCTTGTGTTGCTTTTATGAAAAAGTTTGGTGAAGACCTTGGATTGGAAACGATAATAGACCCAATCGGTAATGTAATCATACGAAAACCAGCTACTCCTGGAATGGAAAACCGAAAAGGAGTTATTTTGCAAGGCCATCTTGATATGGTTCCACAAAAAAACAGCGATAAAAATCATGATTTTGTAAAAGATCCAATAGAAACCATAATTGATGGCGAATGGGTTAGAGCAAACGGAACAACTCTTGGTGCAGATAATGGCATGGGAGTAGCTGCAACAATGGCAGTTCTTGAAGCCACAGATCTGCAACATGGTATGGTAGAAGCATTATTTACTATCGACGAAGAAACAGGTATGACAGGAGCTTTTGGTTTAGAGCCTGGTTACCTGAAAGGTGATATTTTAATGAATCTGGATTCGGAAGATGAAGGTGAATTATATATTGGATGTGCTGGCGGAACCAATGCCAATGTTATATTTAATTATGATCAAACTGATGTTCCTGCCGGATATATTGCTTTCACAATAAACATTACAGGTTTAAAAGGTGGACATTCAGGAGTTGATATTCATTTAGGCAGAGGAAATGCTAACAAAATTATGAATCGTTTCCTTAAAGATGCTTACAATGAATTTGGATTACGTTTAGCTAATTTAAATGGAGGAAGTTTGCGTAATGCAATTCCAAGAGAATCATTTGCTGTTGTTTGCATTCCATCAGACAAAAAAGATGCTTTTATTGCAAAATTAAAGGAATATGAAACTATTGTAAGAAAAGAACTTTCAGCAGTAGAACCTGATTTAAAAATGGAAGCTATTGCAGCTGAAATGCCTGCAAATGTAATGGCTGAACAAGCTCAAAAAACATTTATTAATGCTATCTATGCATGCCCTAATGGTGTTGTTCGCATGAGTAATGAAATGGAAGGATTAGTTGAAACTTCGAATAATCTGGCAATAATTAAAGTAGGAGAAGGTGTTGCAACTGCATTATGTTTATTACGAAGCTCAGTTGATTCAGCTAAAACTGATTTGGAAAGTCAGATTGAATCTGTTTTTCACCTGGCTGGAGCAAAAATAACATTTGATGGTCAATATCCAGGCTGGAAACCAAATCCAAAATCACCAATATTAGAGAAAATGTTGGATATTTACAATAATCGTTTTGGAAAAATACCAAAAATCTATGCAATACATGCAGGATTGGAATGTGGTTTATTAGGTGGTGTTTATCCAAACTGGGATATGATTTCATTTGGACCAACCATCCGTTTTCCACACTCTCCTGATGAAAAAGTACATATCGAAAGTGTAAATAAATTCTGGGATTTTTTGGTTGAAACACTTAAAAACGTTCCGGTAAAATAAATATAAAAATCTTCATTCGGTTGATTATTTATATTGTCAAGTTATAAATGTAGATTTCTAAATAAAAAATCCGATAGGTACTATTTCTATCGGATTTTTTTATAAGCAATATGCTGATTTTATTATTTACTAACTTGTTCAATAGCCCAACTTAAAGCAGAATCGAGCATTTCCTGAGGAGGTTCATTTATAAAACCTTCCTTGGTTAATGTTTTAACCATACTTCTCGAATAATCAATATCTTTCTTTGCAATTTCGAGTGCTTGTTCCCTAGTAATTATAACTCGAGCAACACCTTCTTTAATTGCTTGCATGGCAACATCTGCAGCTTCCTGAGGAAATACTCCGGCTTCATCCATTGTTGGAACTATATTTTCTATATCAATGCCTCTTTTTTCAGCATAATCTGCTAAAGAATGAGCAGCAGCAATTGCCATATTATCAGTAATTTTTCTAGCTCTAACCATTAAAGCACCTTTCAGAATACCTGGAAAACCAATTGAATTATTAACCTGATTTGGAAAATCACCTCTTCCTGTAGCAACAATATAAGCACCAGCTTCTTTGGCAGCATAAGGATAAATTTCAGGGACAGGATTTGCACATGTAAAAACAATTGATTTTTCGGCCATCAAACTTATCCATTCCTTTTTAACTGTATCAGGACCAGGAGTAGAAAGCGAAATCAAAACATCTGCACCTTTCATTGCTTCTTCCATTGTTTTTATTTTGCCCGGATTTGTGGTCAGGCATAATTCCCATTTACGATAAAAACGCTTATCATCTTCAATATCTTTCCTGTCAACATTCAACGAACCTTTGGAATCAAACATAATTAAATTAGCAGGATTTGCACCATCAGCTATAATTAAACGGGCAATTGTTGTATTTGAAGCACCTGCTCCCAAAAATACTATTTTTGTATCTTCTATTTTTCGGTTTGTCAGTTTTAAAGCGTTTAATAAACCTGCGAGTGTAACACAGGCAGTTCCCTGAGCATCATCATGCCAAACGGGAATATCACATTCTTCTCTTAAAACATCCAATACTTTAAAACAATTAGGTTGAGAAATATCTTCTAAATTTATGGCACCAAAGCTATGTTGAACCATTTTTACAAAATCAATAATTTTATCTGGATTATTCTTACCTGTTTCATCTTTGCTATCTATGCATAAAGCAACAGCATCAACCCCTCCCAAATACTTCATTAAAAATGCTTTACCTTCCATAACACCTAAACCACCGGAAGGAGTACAATCGCCATCGCCCAAAACTCTCGTAGAATCACTTACAACAGCAACTAAATTTCCACGGTTTGATAATTCATAGGAAGTATCATTATTATCTCTGATATCGGTCGAAACTTTTGAAACTCCGGGTGTGTACCAAACATTAAACCAATTAAAACCCAGAACCGGAGCTTTAGGTACAGTTTGTATTTTGCCACCATAAAAATGATGTGCTTTTTCCGATAAACGTTTAAGAAATAAAGTCTTAGCCTTTGCAATTTGTTCAGGGCTAAAGTTATTTGGAAAAACTTTGTCCAAATTTTCAAGATCGATTTTTAACTTTTCCATAGTACTAAATTTATTTTACAAAGATAATCATACAATTAAATTAAATGTTAAGTTTTTAAAAAAAAATCTAACAATATTTATGCTTGAATTTAAAAAAAATGTATTTTTGTTAAATATTAAAGCAAACAAACATCAAAAGTCAATAGTTAAAAAGAGACTGTAAAATAGTAATTTACGTTAATTGTAAAAAAACTTCTTTTATTTATTGCCATTTGTGTTTGTTTTTTGTTTTTAATTATTATCAAATTTTTAGTTTTCAACTATCAAATAAACAAGAATATGGAAAAAATCAAAAATGAACTTAAAAACTATGGATTAGATCATGTGGAGGAAATATATTACAACCTCTCTTATGATGAATTATTTAAACATGAAACAAATCCTGAACTACAAGGGTTTGAAAAAGGTTTTGTTACAAATACAGGAGCAGTTTCAGTTGATACAGGAATTTTTACCGGTCGATCACCAAAAGATAAATATATTGTTGAGGAAGAAGAATCCAAAGGTAATATATGGTGGGCTAATCCTTTACGTAAATCTTCTGACAATAAACCTGTCTCAGAAGCTGTTTGGAAAGATTTATATGAAAATTCGGTAAACCAACTTAATGGGAAAAAAGTATATGTTATGGATGGTTTTTCGGGAACAAATGATGATACCCGATTAAAAATAAGAGTTATTACAGAAGTAGCCTGGATGGCTCACTTTGTAAAAAATATGTTTATACGCCCTACAGAAGAAGAATTAAAAGATTTTGAACCAGATTTTGTAATGCTAAATGCTTGCAAAACAACAAACAAGAAATGGCAGGAACACAATATGCATAGCGATGTTTATGCTGTTTTTAATATTAAAGAAAGAAGAGCTGTTGTTGGCGGAACCTGGTATGGTGGGGAAATCAAAAAGGGATTTTTCTCAATAATGAATTACTTTTTACCTTTAAAAGGTGTAGCTGCCATGCATTGTTCTGCAAATATGGGTAAAGATGGTGATACAGCGATTTTCTTCGGTTTATCCGGAACTGGAAAAACTACATTGTCAGCAGATCCAAAACGTATGTTAATTGGTGATGATGAACATGGTTGGGATGATAATGGAGTTTTTAATTTTGAAGGAGGTTGTTATGCTAAGTGTATTAATTTAAGCAAAGAAAATGAGCCGGATATTTATAATTCTATCAAACGCGATGCTTTACTGGAAAATTTAGCATACGATGAAAAAACAGGAGAAATCTTATTTGCTGATGGATCAAAAACAGAAAACACACGTGTCTCCTACCCTATCTATCATATAAATAATATTGTAAAACCCGTTTCAAAAGGTGGACATGCCAAAAAAATTATTTTCTTAACTGCAGATGCTTTTGGAGTTTTGCCTCCAGTTTCAAAACTAACTGAAGACCAAACCATGTACCAGTTTTTAAGTGGATACACCGCTAAAGTGGCAGGTACTGAACGTGGAATTAAAGAACCAACTCCAACATTTTCGTCCTGTTTTGGTGCTGCCTTTTTATTATTACACCCAACGGTATATGCCCGCGAATTAATCCGCAAAATAGAGGCTCATGGTTCTACTGCTTATTTGGTTAATACTGGCTGGATTGGAGGACCTTATGGAATTGGAAGACGTATTGACATTCCTTCAACACGTGCTATTATTGATGCAATATTAGATGGTTCGTTAGATAATGCTGAATATGATACTTTACCAATTTTTGGATTGGCAATTCCAAAAGCAGTAAATAATGTTAATCCAGAATTGCTTAATCCTCGTAATTTATGGGCAAATCCAAGTGATTGGGATACTTCTGCACGTAATTTAGCTGAAAAATTTATTAAAAACTTTGAAAGTTTTACTGATAATGATTTAGGAAAAAAATTAGTAAACGCAGGACCGAAATTATAGATTCGATTAAAAATTAAAAAAGGGTTATTAAAATATTGGATTATCCAATGTCTTGATAACCCTTTATATATTTTCAGTTAGCATTAAATGTTATCTTTTAAAAACAAAGTAAACCGCAAGAATTAAAAAAATAAAAGCTATAATATGATTCAACCTGAACGTTTCTGTTTTAAAAAAGATTACCGTAAAAATAACAAAAACCACTAACGTAATAACCTCTTGAATTACTTTAAGTTGAAACAAAGAAAATGGACCTCCATTGCCTTTATAACCAATTCTGTTGGCAGGAACCATAAGAAAATACTCAAACAAAGCAATTCCCCAACTGATTAATATGATAGTAATTAATCCAAGATTGCTCATAAATTTCATTTCTTTAAATTTTAAATGACCATACCAGGCAAAAGTCATAAAAGTATTTGACAGTACTAAAAGTAAAATTGAATATATTGCTTTCATAAAATGCTATTTCTGTTGCAAAATTAAGAATTTTTCGATTCAAAAGAATCAAGACTGAAACAAATACTAAAGCTATATAACTTTAAAATACAATCTATTGTGGATTTAACTGATTTTTAAAAAGGTTTACACTGCATTAGTTTTATTAACTCATTTACATTTTAAATTAATCAATTATATAAACTAATAAGAAGTTTTATTAATTTTGACGATTCAAATTCTGATACTATGGTTTACGATTTTCATAATGATGCCGAACGTTATTTTAATTATCAATATCTTCATTCTAAGGAATATATAGTCCCTTTAGTAAAACAATATCTCAATTTCTCCGACAAATTAAGAGTTTTGGAAATAGGTTCTGCCGAAGCTGGTGTTTTAAAAGCTTTTACAGAGTTGGGACATGATTGTGTAGGTGTTGAAATTAGTGAATCAAGAGTAAACCTTGCCAAACGGTTTATGAAAGCCGAATATGAAGCTGGTCAGATAAACTTCTTTGATAGTGATGTATTTAAAGTAAATGCCGAAGACTTAGGTGGCAAATTCGATTTAATCATTTTAAAGGATGTTATAGAGCATATACATGGAAGAGAAAAACTTTATGACAAGTTTAAAGAGTTTTTAAAACCAAATGGGTATGTTTTTATTGCAATGCCACCCTGGTGTATGCCTTTTGGCGGACATCAACAAATGCTTCATAATAAATTATATTCACGGATGCCTTATTTTCATCTGTTGCCAATGTGGTTTACAAAATTATTGCTTAAATGGGATAAATATCCTTACATTGCAGATTGGGAAGATATTAAATCTACACGAATCAGCATTAATGGGTTTAAAAAGGAAACTAAATTAAATGGATTTCATATAAAAAAAGGAGTTTATTATTTTATTAATCCAAACTATAAATTTAAGTTTAATCTAAATCCAAGAGAGCAAAGCAAAATAATTTCATCAATACCATATCTTAGAGATTTCTTTACAACAACCGTATATTA
>CAZYEM010000082.1:0-15077 GCA_964646395.1 uncultured Bacteroides sp. | reverse complement strand
TTTTTGTAACTTTAGCAGTTTTTGCCATATCTACTATTATTTAAACTTCTTAATTTATTACTAATGATTAACCTTTAGGTGCTTTTTTCTTATTAGCAACAGTTTTCTTTCTCCCTTTTCTGGTTCTAGCATTGTTCTTGGTGCTTTGACCTCTTGAAGGTAATCCCAGACGATGTCTGATTCCACGATAACAACCAATATCCATTAAGCGTTTGATGTTTGTTTGAACTTCTGAACGAAGTGCACCTTCCACTTTTATTTGGTCATTAATAATCGTACGAATCGCATTTTGCTCATCGTCATTCCAATCGTTAACTTTTTTGTTAACATCTATACCGGCTTCTTGTAAAATTTTCTGAGCAGTAGGTTTTCCAATACCATAAATGTATGTCAAACCAATTTCTCCTCTTTTATTTTTCGGTAAATCTATTCCTGCAATTCTTGCCATAAAACTTTTGTATATTTTACAGATTAATTATTTGTGTTACCCTTGTCTTTGTTTATACTTAGGATTCTTTTTGTTTATCACATAAATTCTTCCTTTGCGGCGAACTATCTTGCAATCGGGTGTTCTTTTCTTAACAGATGTTCTAACTTTCATTATTATATGTTTTTTTTATTTATACCTGAATGTTATTCTTCCTTTTGTCAAATCATAAGGTGACATTTCAAGCTGTACCTTATCTCCCGGTAATATTTTAATGTAATGCATTCTCATTTTACCGGAAATATGAGCAGTAATGATGTGTCCATTTTCCAATTCAACACGAAACATTGCATTCCCTAAAGATTCCGTTACTGTACCGTCTTGTTGAATTGATGTTTGTTTTGCCATTTAACTACTCTTTTTAATTATTATTATTTTTTAATACATTTTCTATGTCTTCAAAACTTGAAAGTATTTCCGCTTTTCCTTTTCTCACAACCACATTGTGCTCGTAATGAGCTGAAGGTAAGCGGTCTGCAGTACGTATTGTCCAACCATCGTTTTCCTGAATAACATTTCTCATACCCATATTAATCATGGGTTCAATTGCTATAACAAGATTAGAATTTAATTTCATTCCCGTTCCCTGTTTACCATAATTGGGAATTTCGGGCTTTTCATGTAATTTTCGTCCTAATCCATGACCAACAAGATCACGTACAACAGAATATCCTAAACTTTCAACATAACTTTGAATCTCATAACCTATATCACCTATTCTTTTGCCTTCAATAGCTGCACCTATACCTCTATATAAAGATTCTTTAGTTGCTTCCATTAACCGTTTTTTTTCGTCGCTAACATTTCCAACAGCAAATGTATAAGCAGAATCTCCATAAAATCCATTTTTTAAGGTTCCGCAATCTATTGAGACCAGGTCACCATCCTGTAAAACTTTTTTTCCAGGTATTCCATGAACTACTTCATCGTTTACAGAAATACAAAGTGTATGTTTAAATCCGTTATAACCTTTAAATCCTGGAACTGCACCAAAAGATCTGATAAACTCTTCTGCAATCCGATCAAGAAATAAAGTATCAACACCGGGTTTTATATGTTTAGCAACTTCTGCTAAGGTTTTACCAACAAGTAAAGAACTTTCACGTAATAATTCTATCTCTTCTTCTGTCTTATAATGGATCATATCAAATTGAAATTTATATACTTAAGCACTCATTCCAACAGCTGATCTTCCTTTAATCCTTCCGGATTTTGTAAGACCATCGTAATGACGCATTAATAAATGACTTTCAATTTGTTGTAAAGTATCTAATACAACTCCTACTAAAATTAAAAGAGAAGTTCCACCATAGAATTGAGCAAACTGAGTATTTACACCAAATAATCTGACAATAGCGGGCATAACAGCAACAAAAGCTAAAAATAATGATCCAGGTAATGTAATTCTTGACATAACATCATCTAAAAATTCGGCTGTTTTCTTGCCTGGTTTTACACCCGGAATAAAACCACCATTCTTTTTCATTTCTTCAGCCATCTGATTTGGATTAATTGTTACTGCAGTATAAAAATAAGTAAATGCTACAATCATTAAAGCAAATACAAAATTATACCAAAATCCATTAAAATCAGAAAATATAGATACAAAACCAGTTAATGATTCAGATGCTGCAAATCCGGCTATCGTAATAGGAATAAACATTATTGCCTGTGCAAAAATAATAGGCATTACACCAGCTGCATTTACCTTTAATGGTATATACTGACGAACACCACCATATTGTTTATTTCCAACTATTCTTTTAGCATATTGAACAGGAATTCTTCTAGTACCTTGAACTAACAAAATACAAACAAGAATTACCAAGACCAAAACAACCAATTCAACGAGGAATATTACTAATCCACCACCTTGCTCTTCCATTCTGGAAATAAATTCACCAAATAAAGCAAATGGTAATCTTGCGATAATACCTATCATAATTAGCATTGAAATTCCGTTACCAATACCCTTGTCAGTAATTTTTTCACCCATCCACATTACAAATAAAGTTCCTGCAATAAGTATTATTGTTGAAGAAACCCAAAAGAAGGTAGAAGGAGATAATACATTTGGATTAAAAGGAGAAATTGCTTCTGGAGGTAATTGATGAATTAAATTAGCTATATATCCAGGTGCTTGAAAACCAGTTATTATTACCGTTAAATAACGAGTAATCTGATTGATTTTCTTTCTTCCACTTTCGCCTTCTTTTTGCATTTTCTGAAAATAAGGTATTGCCATACCTAATAACTGAACAACAATAGATGCAGAAATATATGGCATAATTCCAAGTGCAAAAATAGATGCATTTGAAAAAGCTCCACCAGAAAACATATTTAATAAACCTAAAATACCCTCACTGGTTTGACTTTGTAAAGCACCTAATTGATTTGGATCAACACCTGGTAAAACAACATAAGAACCGAATCTGTATATCAAAACAATTCCAATAGTATAAAGAATTCTTTTACGAAGTTCTTCAATCTTGTAGATATTTCTTATTGTCTGTATAAATCTTTTCATGCAATGTAAATTAAATAGTTGTTGCTACTCCACCATTAGCTTCTATAGCTTTAATAGCTGTTTGAGTAAAAGCATGAGCTTTTACATCTAATTTTGCTTTTAATTCGCCTCTACCCAAAATCTTTACCAAATCATTTTTTGATATCAACCCATTTTCTTTTAAAACGTCAATATCAATAACTTGTAAATTTTTAGTTTCTGCTAATTTTTGCAATACATCAATATTGATGCCACTATATTCCTTACGATTGAAATTTTTAAATCCAAACTTAGGAACTCTCCTATAAATAGGCATCTGTCCACCTTCGAAACCAAATTTTCTAGAATATCCTGATCTTGATTGAGCTCCTTTGTTACCTCTTGTAGAAGTTCCACCTTTACCAGATCCCTGACCTCTTCCTATTCTTTTGCATGATTTTACTGAACCTCTTGCCGGTTTAAGATTACTTAAATCCATAATATCTTTAAAATTTAAAATATTTTTTGACTAAATTTCCTCAACTATCAATAAGTGTTTAACTTTATTGATCATTCCTTCAATTTGCGGAGTTAACTCTAACTCAACTTCCTGATGCATTTTTCTTATGCCTAAAGCTACCAAAGTCCGTTTTTGACGTTCTGGTCTGTCAATACCGCTTTTTATTTGTTTTATTTTTACTTTTTTCATTACTTAACAGATTAAAGGTATTTATTAACCATTAAAAACTTTGTCTAATTCAATTCCTCTCATTTTTGCAACCATGTAAGGATCTTTCAATTGAACTAAAGCATTGATAGTAGCCTTTACTACACTATGAGGATTAGAAGAACCTTTTGATTTGGCCAAAACATCTTTTACACCAACGCTTTCTAAAACAGCACGCATAGCACCACCGGCTATTACTCCTGTTCCAGGTGCTGCAGGTTTTAAAAATACTTTTGCACCACTAAATTTACCATCCTGTTCGTGAGGTAAAGTTCCTTTCAAAACAGAAACCTTAACTAAATTCTTTTTAGCGTCATCTACTCCTTTTGCAATTGCAGCTGTAACTTCCTTAGCTTTACCTAAGCCATATCCAACAACTCCATTTTCATTACCAACTACAACAATTGCTGAGAAACTAAAAGTTCTACCCCCTTTGGTAACTTTGGTAACTCTATTTATACTAACCAATCTATCTTTAAATTCGATTTCGCTAGATTTTACTCTCTTTACGTTTATATCTGCCATAACTACTAGAATTTTAAACCTCCTTCTCTAGCAGCTTCTGCTAAAGATTTCACTCTACCGTGATATAAATAACCATTTCTATCAAAAACAACAGTATCGATACCTGCTTCCAAGGCTCTTTCTGCTATTACCTGCCCAATAATTTTTGATTTTTCTAATTTTGCTACTTTTGTATTAGCAAATGATTTCTCCATTGTTGATGCTGCGGCTAATGTCTTTCCACATGAATCATCAATAATTTGGGCATAGATTTCCTTATTACTTCTAAAAATTGACAATCTTGGTCTTTCTGAAGTACCGAGAATCACTTTTCTGATTCTTTTCTTGATACGAAATCTTCTGAATTCTTTTCTATTCTTTAGTGCCATCCTATTAGGATTTTATTAAATTAATTATTATTTACTTGATGCAGCTTTACCAGCTTTCTTTCTAACAACTTCACCCATAAATCTAATACCTTTTCCTTTGTATGGCTCAGGTTTTCTTAATGAACGAATTTTTGAAGATACTTGACCTAACAATTGTTTATCAAATGACTTTAATATAATTGTTGGATTTTTCCCTCTTTCTGCTGTTGTTTCAACTGTAACTTCAGTAGGTAATTCCATGAAAATATTATGGGAATAACCTAATGCAAGTTCTAATAATTGACCATTAGCTTGTGCTTTGTATCCTACACCTATTATTTCCTGTACGGAAGTATAACCTTCAGAAACACCTTTTACCATATTAAAGATTAAAGATCTGTACAGACCATGCAATGCTCTGTGACGATTTTGATCTGTAGGTCTTTCTACTGTAATTATGTTTTCTTGATTGTTTACATTTACCTTAATTGCCGGATCAACAGTTTGAACTAATGTACCTAAAGATCCTTTAACAGATATTACATTTTGTTCTGAAACATTTATTTCTACACCTTTTGGCAATTGAATTGGTAATTTCCCTATTCTTGACATTTTTATTTCTCCTCAATTAGCTTATATAACATAAAACTTCGCCACCAATATTTTTGGTTCTGGCCTCTTTATCTGTCATCACTCCATGTGATGTGGAAAGTATAGCAATACCTAAACCATTCATAACTCTAGGTAAATTATCAGCACCTACATATTTTCTTAAACCTGGACTACTAACTCTATTAAGTTTGTTAATAGCTGAAGTTTTACTTATAGGATGATATTTTAAAGCTATTTTAATAGTATATGGTAGAGCTTCATCTTCAAATTTGTAATTTAGGATGTATCCTTTATCAAATAAGATTTTGGTAAGTTCTTTTTTAAGCTTTGATGAAGGTATTTCAACAACCCTGTGTTTTGCCATCACGGCATTTCTGATTCTTGTTAAGAAATCTGCAATAGGATCAGTGACCATTTTTATATATATTTAATTGTTACTTTTAAAAAAATTAATTACCAACTAGCTTTTGTTATTCCCGGAATTAAACCAGCTAAAGCCATTTCTCTGAAATTGATACGAGATACACCAAATTGACGCATATAACCTTTTGGTCTGCCAGTTAGCTGACATCTGTTATGCAAGCGAACAGGAGATGCATTTTTTGGCAATTTTTGTAAACCTATATAATCTCCAGCTTCTTTAAGAGCAGCTCTTTTAGTGGCATATTTTGCAACTAATTTCTGTCTTTTAACTTCTTTTGCTTTTATTGACTCTTTTGCCATGTTATTGTTGTTTATTTTGATTTTTAAAAGGTAATCCGAATTCTTTTAACAGAGCTAAAGCTTCTTTATCATTGGTAGCTGTTGTTACAAAAGTAATGTCCATTCCACTGATTTTGCTTAATTTATCTATATTTATTTCAGGAAAAATTAATTGCTCGGTTATACCGAAAGTATAATTCCCTTTTCCATCAAATCCTTTATCGTTGATACCTCTGAAATCTCTGATACGTGGTATAGATACAGAAATTAACCTGTCTAAAAATTCATACATTCTGTCGCCTCTTAAAGTCACTCTAACTCCTACCGGCATACCTTTACGCAACTTAAAGTTAGATATATCCTTACGTGATTTTGTAGAAACTGCCTTTTGACCTGCAATCATTGTCATTTCCTCAATACCATTATCAATTTGCTTTTTATCGGTAATTGCGGATCCAATTCCTTGATTTAATGAAATTTTAACAAGACGTGGAACTTGCATTGAAGATTTGTATTGGAATTCCTTCATTAAAGCAGGAACAACATCTTCGCTATATTTGTTTTTTAATCTGGCTGTATAACTCATTACTTAATTACCTCCCCTGATTTTTTTGAATAACGAACTAATTTATCTGTTTTAGCATCCAGCTTTCTTCCAATTTTAGTTGCATTACCCTTTGAATCAACTACCATAAGATTTGAAATATGAACCGGAGCTTCTTGTTTTACGATACCGCCCTGGGTATTTTTTGCATTTGGCTTGGTATGCTTTGTTACTAAATTAATTCCTTCAACAATTGCTGTATAATCCTTAGTTTCAACGATAAGAACTTTACCTTGCATTCCTTTGGAATTACCGGCTATAACCTTCACGGAATCACCCTTTTTTATATGTAATTTAGGTTGCATATACTTTTTTTTTAAACATTAAAGCACTTCAGGTGCTAATGAAACTATTTTCATAAACTGTTTTTCTCTCAATTCTCTGGCAACAGGTCCAAAAATACGAGTGCCTCTAAGTTCTTCTGTAGCAGTTAATAATACAACTGCATTATCATCGAATCTAATATAAGAACCATCGCTTCTTCTTACTTCCTTTTTTGTTCTAACAACCACAGCTTTTGAAACTGTTCCTTTCTTTACGTTGCCAGATGGTAATGCATCTTTAATGGTAACAATGATTTTATCACCAACAGAAGCATATCTTTTTCTGGTGCCTCCCAGTACTCTGATACACAAGGCGCTTTTAGCTCCACTGTTATCAGCAACAATCAATCTCGATTCTTGTTGTATCATAACTTATTTTGCTCTTTCAATTATTTCAACTAATCTCCAACATTTATTTTTGCTCATTGGTCTTGTTTCCATGATTTTAACGGTATCACCTTCGTTACATTCGTTTTTCTCATCGTGAGCCATAAATTTGGAAGTTTTTTTCACAAACTTTCCGTATTTTGGATGTTTTACTTTTCTTTCGATAACAACAGAAATAGATTTATCCATTTTATTGCTAACGACTAGACCGGTTCTTTCTTTTCTTAATGATCTGGTTTCCATCTTATTTAAGATTTCTATTTGTAAAATATTACGCTTTTGCAATTATTTCTTCCAATTCTCGTTTTCTGAGTTCTGTTAAAATCCTTGCAATCGATTTACGATATTGTCCAATTACATTTGGATTTTCCAAAGGAGAAACAGCGTGATTCATTTTTAATTTAGAAAGTTGATTTCTTTCTTCGTCTAATCTTTCTTTCAATTCCTGAGTAGAAAGTTCTTTGATTACTTCTTGTTTCATTACTTTGCTTATATTGATTCTTCAACAAAATCTCTTCTTACTACTAATTTTGTGCTTATTGGTAACTTCTGTGCGGCAAGTCTTAAAGCTTCTTTTGCTATTTCAAATGAAACGCCTTCTGCTTCAAACAAAATTCTACCTGGAGTTACTCTTGCTACAAAATATTCCGGTGCACCTTTACCTTTACCCATACGTACTTCAGCTGGTTTCTTGGTAATAGGCTTATCTGGAAATACTCTGATCCAAATTTGTCCTTCACGTTTCATGTAACGGGTTACTGCTTGACGTGCCGCTTCAATTTGTCTTCCTGTTATCAAACATTCTTCCAATGCCTTAATACCGAATGATCCGAATGCAAGTTGACTGCCACGCTTTGCGTTGCCTTTCATCTTGCCTTTCTGCATTTTCCTGTATTTGGTCTTTTTTGGCTGTAACATTGCTATTTATTATTATAGTGTTTTTATTACTCTTTTAATGATAATATAATTATCGTCTTTTTCTGTTATTTGGTCTCTGTCTTTGATTGCTTTGAGATGATGGTTTGTTATCTTTTATTCCTGTAGTTGTAGGAACCAATTCTCTTTTACCATATACCATCCCTTTACAAATCCATACTTTAACACCTATACGACCATAAGTTGTATGAGCTTCTGCTAAAGCATAGTCAATATCAGCTCTTAATGTATGTAATGGAGTGCGACCTTCTTTATATTGTTCGCGTCTTGCCATTTCTGCACCACCTATTCTACCGGAAATTAATACCTTAATACCTTCAGCACCGATTCTCATCGAAGAAGCAATTGCTGTTTTGATAGCTCTTCTGTAAGATACTCTACCTTCGATTTGTTTTGCAATTGTTGCAGAAACAATGATAGCATCTAACTCTGGACGTTTAATTTCAGATATATTGATTTGAACTTCTTTGTTGGTAAGTTTTTTTAATTCTTCCTTTAACTTGTCAACTTCCTGACCACCTTTTCCAATTATTAGACCTGGGCGTGCAGTATTAATAGTTACAGTAACCAATTTTAAAGTACGCTCGATATTTATTCTCGCAATGCCTGCTTTAGCTAAACGTGCATTTAAGTACTGTCTTATCTTGTTGTCCTCGATAAGCTTTGGTGCAAAGTTTTTTCCGCCATACCAATTAGAATCCCAACCTCTGATGATACCTAATCTGCTGCCTATAGGATTTACTTTTTGTCCCATTTATTCTTGTTTAATGTGTTTTTACTATTAATTATTTATTTTCTGATGTTTCAACAACATTACTTCTGCTATCAATAATCATTGTAATATGACTCGAGCGTTTTTTTATACGATGTGCTCTTCCCTGAGGTGCTGTTCTGATTCTTTTCAGTTGTCTGCCACCATCAACAAAAACTTCTTTTACAAATAAATTACTTTCTTCGATTCTAATACCTTCATTTTTGCTTTGCCAATTAGCAATTGCTGAAAGCAATAATTTGCGTAATTTAATGGCAGATTCTTTAGAACTGAATTGTAATATGTGTAATGCTTTTTCCACATTTACGCCACGGATTAAATCAGCCATTAATCTGGTTTTCCTTGGTGAGGAAGGATTATTGGTTAATTTGGCAAAGTATAAAGATTTTTTTGCTTCTTTTTCCTGTTCTGCTTTGATATGTTTCCTTGATCCCATTTCTGTAGATTATTTATTTTTTGCCTTTGTCCTTATTACCAGCATGACCTCTGAAAGTTCTTGTTGGAGCGAATTCGCCTAATTTGTGACCAACCATGTTTTCGGTAACATATACCGGAATAAACTTATTCCCATTATGTACTGCTATTGTTTGTCCTACAAAGTCAGGTGAAATCATTGAGGCTCTTGACCATGTTTTTATAGCTATCTTTTTGTTTTTCTCGATAGCATCAAGAACTTTTTTCTCTAACTTATACTCTATATAAGGACCTTTTTTTAATGAACGACTCATAGTAAAGTGTTTTTAAATCTTGATTATTTCTTTCTTGAAACGATAATATATTTGTTAGAATCTTTTTTCTTAGATCTTGTCTTGTAACCTTTAGCAGGCATACCATTTCTAGATCTAGGATGACCTCCTGATGAACGGCCTTCACCTCCACCCATTGGGTGATCAACAGGATTCATTACGACACCTCTAACTCTCGGTCTGCGGCCCTGCCAACGACTTCTACCTGCTTTACCTGAAACTTCCAAGCTATGATCAATATTAGAAACCATACCTATAGTAGCTTTACAGCTTTGTAAAATCATACGTGTTTCACCGGATGGCATTTTTACAATTGCATATTTTTCGTCTCTTGACATTAATTGTCCATAAGCTCCGGCACTACGGCTAAGCTTTGCACCTTGACCCGGTTTTAATTCTAAATTATGAATTATTGTTCCAAATGGAATTTCACTCAAAAATAAAGTATTTCCAATCTCGGGTGTAGCACCTTTTCCAGATATAACTTGTTGTCCTACTTTTAGTCCATGTGGAGCAATGATATATCTTTTTTCACCGTCAGCATAGAATAATAAGGCAATACGTGCTGTTCTGTTTGGATCGTATTCGATAGTTTTAACAGTTGCAGGAATATTATCTTTATCGCGTTTAAAATCTATTAATCTATAAGCTTGTTTATGACCACCGCCCATGTAACGCATTGTCATTTTTCCAGTATTATTACGACCTCCGCTTCTTTTCTTTGGAGATAACAAACTTTTCTCTGGAATATCGGTAGTTATTTCGTCAAAAGCGCTAATAATTTTAAAACGCTGACCTGGTGTTGTTGGTTTAAATTTTCTAAGAGCCATTTCTTTTCTTTAAATATTGCTATAAAAATCAATTGTTTCTCCTGCAGCTAAGGTTACAATAGCTTTTTTAAACGCACTGGTTTTACCATTGATAAAACCGGCTTTGGTATATCTTGATTTTGTTTTACCAGAATAAATCATGGTATTAATCATATCTACCTTTACGCCATACAAGCTTTCAACTGCTTTCTTTATTTCAATTTTATTTGCCTTCCTGTTGACTATAAACCCAAAGCGATTTGTCATTTTTTCGCTTACGCTTGTCATTTTCTCAGTTATTAGTGGCTTTATAATAATGCTCATTTTTTTATTAGCTGTTATGTTTTTCTATTAAAATGTTTAAGCTTCGCTTTGAATTTTGTTAAATTCATTAATCGAACTTTCCAAAAACATGATATTATTTGCATTCAAAATATCGTAAGTATTTAAATCTGTTATATTTACGACTTTTACTTTACCCAGATTACGGGAGGACAAATATACGCTTTTATTTGATTCAAAAAGCACTAATAATGTTTTTTTATCAAAAATTTTAAAATTATTTAAAATTTCAATAAAATTCTTAGTTTTTGGAGCTTCAAAAGTAAAATCTTCTACAACTAAGATGTTGTTTTCCTTAGCTTTATAACTTATAGCAGATTTTCTTGCTAATCTCTTTAATTTTTTATTTAATTTGAAACTATAATCTCTTGGTCTTGGACCAAAAACTCTGCCTCCACCAACAAAGAGTGGTGAATTGATATCACCTGAACGTGCTCCGCCGGTACCTTTTTGTTTCTTTAGTTTTTTGGTACTTCCTGATACTTCTGATCTTTCTTTTGATTTATGAGTACCTTGACGTTGATTTGCCAAATACTGTTTTACATCAAGATAAATTGCATGATCATTTGGTTCAATACCAAAAACAGAATCATTTAACTGAACCGATCTATCGGTCTTGTTACCGCTTGTGTTATATACTGTTAACTCCATCTTTCAATAATTACATATGAACCTTTTGGACCAGGAACTGATCCTTTAACTAAAATTAAATTCTTTTCTAAAATGATTTTTACAACCTGTAGGTTAATCATTTTGCGACGATTTCCACCTGTTCTTCCTGCCATGCGTAATCCTTTGAATACTCTGGAAGGCCATGATGAAGCACCTACAGAACCAGGAGCTCTTAATCTATCATGTTGACCATGTGTAGCATCACCTACTCCGCGGAATCCATGTCTCTTTACTACACCCTGAAATCCTTTACCCTTTGTTGTTCCAACAACATCTATATATTCACCTTCAATGAATATATCAGCTAATAAAACATCTCCGAATTGTTTTTGATGTCCTACTTCAAAACGTGTAAATTCATAAACAAACTTTTTAGGGGTTGTTCCTGCTTTTTTGAAGTGACCTTTCAATGCATTGGTGGTATGCTTCTCTTTCTTTTCATCAAAAGAAATCTGAATGGCTTCATAACCATCAGTCTCTATTGTTTTTACTTGCGTTACTACGCAAGGACCAGCTTCTATAACCGTGCATGGGATGTTTTTCCCAGCGGCATCGTATATGCTTGTCATTCCGATTTTTCTTCCAATTAATCCTGACATTGTACTTTGTTTTTTTTCTTTCTAAAATTACAGTTCTTTTCTACAAAAAAAATTATACTTTAATTTCAACTTCAACACCACTTGGTAATTCAAGTTTCATTAATGCATCAATTGTTTTTGATGTAGTACTGTAAATATCCAGTAATCTTTTATAAGAACACAACTGGAATTGTTCACGTGATTTTTTGTTTACGAATGTTGAACGTAATACAGTATAAATCTTTTTATTAGTAGGTAATGGAATTGGACCATTAACTACAGCACCTGTTGACTTTACAGTCTTTACAATTTTCTCAGCTGATTTATCAACTAAATTGTAATCGTAGGATTTTAACTTTATTCTTATTCTTTGATTCACTTTAATTATTAATTTAAAATTAATATACTATATATGTTGTTAACCTTTGATTCCTTTAACACTATTAACTACTTCCTCAACTATACTGGCAGGAGCTTGATTAAAGTGTGAAAACTGCATTGTTGATGTTGCTCTTCCTGAAGATAAAGTTCGTAATGTAGTTACATAACCAAACATACTTGACAATGGCACGTTAGCTTTTACAATCTGATAACCAATTTTTGCATCTATTGATTCTAAAACACCTCTGCGTTTATTCAAATCGCCTGTAACATCTCCGATATAATCTTCTGGTGTTACAATTTCAATTTTCATTATAGGTTCCAGTAAAATTGGTTTTGCTTTTTTACAAGCTTCTTTAAACGCAATTTTTGCAGCAATTTCGAAAGATAATGAATCAGAGTCAACCGGATGGAATGAACCATCTAAAACTTTAACTTTTAAACTTTCTACAGGAAATCCTGCTAAAACACCATTTATCATGGCTGCTTTAAATCCCTTTTCTATTGCTGGAATGTATTCTTTAGGAATATTACCACCTCTAACTTCATTAATAAATTGTAATCCTTTAACACCTTCATCAGCTGGAGATAATTCTACTTCAATATCAGCAAATTTCCCTCTTCCACCTGTTTGCTTTTTATAAACTTCTTTAAATTTTATTGTAGAAGTTATGGCTTCTTTATATGCAACCTGAGGTTTACCTTGATTACATTCTACCATAAATTCACGTTTTAATCTATCAACTAATATTTCCAGATGTAACTCACCCATTCCACTAATAATAGTCTGACCAGAATCTTCATCGGTCTTTACAGTAAAAGTTGGATCTTCTTCAGCTAATTTATATAAAGCATTCGATAATTTATCAATTTCTTTTTGAGCTATTGGCTCTATAGCAATACTTATAACAGGATCAGGAAATTCAATTGTTTCCAAAATTATTGGATGCTTTTCATCACATAAAGTATCACCTGTTCTAATATCTTTAAATCCAACGGCAGCACCTATATCTCCTGCTTCAATTCTTTCAAGTGGATTTTGCTTATTTGCATGCATTTGCATAATACGCGAAATGCGTTCTTTTTTACCAGTACTTGTATTTAACACATAAGAACCAGCTTCGAGTGTACCTGAATAAACCCTAAAAAAGGCAATTCTTCCTACATAAGGATCTGTAGCTATTTTAAAAGCCAAAGCTGACATTGGTTCTTTAGCATTTGGTCTTCTTTCTTCATGCTCATCTGTTTTTGGATTAATTCCTATAACTGATGGAACATCCATAGGACTTGGAAGAAATCTGATTACAGCATCTAAAAGTTTTTGAACACCTTTATTTTTAAAAGATGCTCCACAAATTACAGGAGTAATTCTCATCTCAACTGTAGCTTTTCTGATTGAAGCAATCATTTCATCTTCAGAAATTGAATTATGATCAAGTAAAAACTTGTTCAGTAAATCATCGCTCTCTTCAGCAACACCTTCTATTAATTTGGTACGATATTCATCAACAGTATCAATTAAATCCTCTGGAATAGGAATTTCAACTATTTCTGTTCCATTTGATGTTTCTTCCCAATAATAAGCTTTATTTGAAATCAAATCTACGATACCAACAAAAGTATCTTCTTGTCCGATTGGAATTTGAAGTGGGATAGGATTTGCGCCTAAACGATCTCTGATTTGATCTAAAACATTATAAAAATCTGCTCCGGCTCTGTCCATTTTATTAATGAAAGATAATCTTGGAACATTGTATTTATCAGCTTGACGCCAAACTGTTTCAGACTGTGGCTCTACACCACCTACTGCACAAAATAATGCTACAGCACCATCTAAAACCCTTAATGAACGCTCTACCTCAACAGTAAAATCTACGTGTCCGGGCGTATCAATAATATTTATTTTATAACGCTCACTGTTGTAATCCCAAAAAACAGTTGTTGCTGCAGATGTAATTGTTATTCCTCTTTCTTGTTCTTGCACCATCCAATCCATGGTAGCATCGCCATCATGTACTTCTCCGATTTTATGACTTTTACCTGTATAATACAATATACGCTCAGTTGTTGTAGTTTTACCTGCATCAATGTGAGCCATAATGCCAATATTGCGTGTGTATAATAGATTCTCTGACATTTTTATTGTATTCTCCTAGTATTTTTTAAATCAAAAAGTAATGAACTATAATTAGGTTTTTTAGCTAAGATTAACCTTAAAATCTGAAATGTGAAAACGCCTTATTAGCTTCAGCCATACGGTGTGTATCTTCTTTACGTTTGAATGCTGCACCCTCTTCTTTAAAAGCAGACATAATTTCACCGGCCAATTTCTGACTCATTGATTTTTCGTGTCTTTTGCGTGCATAATTCACTAAAGCTTTCATTCCGATTGACATTTTTCTGTCAGGTCTGATTTCTGAAGGAATTTGAAAAGTAGCTCCACCGATTCTACGGCTACGAACTTCAACAGATGGAGTTACATTTGCTAATGCTTTTTTCCATACTTCTACACCATCTTCTTTTGTTTTATCAGATACAATAGTCATTGCATCATAAAAAATTTCAAAAGCTGTGCTTTTCTTTCCCTTTAACATTAAATTGTTAACGAATTTAGTAACCAAAGTATCATTGAACTTTGGATC
>CAZYEM010000081.1:0-15095 GCA_964646395.1 uncultured Bacteroides sp. | reverse complement strand
CCGGTATATATGCCATTATGGTTGGCGATGTTAATCAGGATGGAGTGGTAGATATCAGCGATCTGGTGGCAATGGATGCGGATCTTACCAACGGTACTCTGGGTTATATAGTTTATGATCTGAATGGTGATGGCGTGGTGGATATCTCCGATCTGGTGGCTATAGATGAAAATCTTACAAATGGTGTGGTGGTGATGACACCTTGATTTGAAGACGGTTATTAATAAAATAAGCTGATTTTAATGTTCAGACTCTTAAATCTTCAATTTACAGGGTAACTGATTAGAAATAGCTGAATGTTAAACATATTGAAACTTTCTAAGTTATTATTAATCTTCAATATTTTAAATAATAACTACGAAAATAATACTAAAGTAATTTATACTAAGTCAAATTTTATGAATGTATGATGCCGATCAGAAATATGTAATAGTTTCAAAAGCAATAGCGAATTGGACTATTGCATATTTCACTTCGGTATAAAATTCAAATTCAATACATTAATTTACTATTAATAAAAATACTAAACCTGACTTTCAGAAAACAAAAAATAGAACTGCAATTAATTTTAAGAAAAAAATCACATTAATTCTTTTTATAAGGAAAAAATGTGTTAATTTCGTAGCTTAAATTTTAGGTAAATCATTATTTTATGCAAAATTCAAATGTTCTGATAGTAGATGATAGTAGAAGTATTAATCATTTTATTTCCAAAATATTAAACGAAAAAAGAATAAATACCATTTCCGCATTTGATGCAGATGAGGCATGGATTTTGTTGGAACAAATAAAATTCGACTTAATTATTCTTGATGTCGTTTTACCGGATAGTAATGGATTTCAACTTTGCAGAAAGATTAAAAACAATGATTTATTAAAAGACATTCCTATTATTTTTATAACAGGATTAGGTGATAAGGATAATATTGTACATGCATTTGAATTAGGTGCGGTTGACTACATAGTTAAACCTTTCGATAAGGCCGAACTATTAGCCAGAGTTAAAATACATCTGGAATTGGTTCATACAAAAATTCATTTACAGGAAGAAGTTAAAGAACATCAATTAAAAGCTATTGCACTGAAAGAAAGCGAACAGAATTACCGTTTGCTTTTCGACAATATGATTAATGGATTAACTGTAAATCAGGTTGTTTACAAAGGTGATCAGGAGTATGACTTCAAAATAATAGCTGCTAATCAAGCATTTGAAGAGATTTCGGGTGTTAAAAATGAAGAGATAATTGGATTTACCATAAAGGAAAAATTTCCAGAATTATCTGATGAACAATTCGAAGGCTATCTAAAAGTTGCACTAACCGGAGAAAAACAAAAAATGCACTATTTTTCCAAAGCTTTTAATAAATATCTGAAAGTATCTGTGTTTTCTCCCAAATATGGACATTTTGCTGCGGTATATGAGGATATTACTCAACAAATGAAAGCTGAAACCGAATTACAAAATTCAGAAAAACAACTTCGCGAATTAAATGCAACAAAAGATAAATTTTTCTCCATTATTGCTCACGACCTAAGAAGCCCATTTACAAGTATTATTGGCTTATCGGAAATGATGTCAATTGAAAATGAAATGGATATTGCTCAAATGAGAGAATTTGCTGAAATGATATTTCAATCATCTTCAAAAACTTACGAACTGATAGACAACCTATTATCCTGGGCTCGCTCTCAAACTGGTAAAATAAAAAATAATCCAGGCAAGATAAATTTATATAATCTGATAAATGATTTATATAGTATTGTAAGTGAAAAAGCTCATCTTAAAAAAATCAAATTAATAAATAACGTTGAAGAGGATACAATAATAAATGCTGACGTTGACTTATTAAAAACTGTTTTTAGAAACCTGATTACTAATGCTATTAAATTTTCAAACACAAATGGCGAAGTTACAATTTCTATAAAAAAATCGGCAAAGAAATCAACTATTTATATTAAAGATAATGGAATAGGAATAGAAAAAGAAAACCTTGATGATTTATTCCGTATTGATGTAAATAAAATTTCTATCGGTAAGAGTGAAGAAAAAGGGAATGGTTTGGGATTAATTATCTGCAAAGAATTTGTTGAAAAAATGGGTGGTAAAATATATGCAGAAAGTGAATTTGGTATAGGAAGTAAATTTATTTTCACAATACCTGAATAAAAAAAAGATTTAGAAAATTGCTATTGATTTCAGCAATTCCCTAAATCTCTCGCTATTTTTCAGGTTTAATACTATCTGATAAGACTTAATCCCTCTAATGCTGAAGCATCATTAGGTTTGTTCATTAAAGCTTTATTAAATAAAACTTTTGCTTCACGATTTTTCTGTAAAAAATAATTACTCCAGGCATACATAATTAATGCATCATAATCGAATGGATAAAGATTAGCAATTACTTCAAAGTACTTCAAAGCAACTGCATAGTTCTTTTTGCCATAATATATCAAACCCATTCTGTAATTGGCTGTATAGTTCTTAGAATCAATCTTTAATATCTCAGTATATTGCGTTCTCACCTGATCCCAATTTCCTAGTGCGGCAGATGGATTTACAAAACCAAGTTTTGCTTCTATTGACAAAGGCATAAGCAACATTGCTTTCTGATAATAGGTAGTTGATTCTGTGAACAATCCAGAAAGATAAGTTAACCAACCCAAACGTAAATTAATTTCATACGATTTCTCATCATATATTTTTCTAATAGCATCAATCGCCTTTGGGTACTCGGCTTTTGTTTCATGTTGATAACTATCACTGAATGCTTCCTGAATTTCCTTGTAATTCTGAGCAAAACTAAAATTTGTAATAAAAAAGGCTAGAAAGCCAACTAAAATTGTTTTTTTTAAAGTTTCCATTTTATTCCTCCTATTATGGTATTATTTTGATAATTTGTTACTATTTCTGTTGTTTCTGTTGAATTATTGTAATACATATAGTTACTTTCCCTACTTAAAAATTGATACCTCAAAGATAATTCAAAATTTGAATTAAGCGTATAAATTAGCGAAAAACCTGATTTAAAATTTATCTTATCTGCAATATTGTAAACGATAAATGCATTCTTTTCATTATAATTTGCAAGATTTCCGATTGTAAAAGAACCTTCAACCCATAATTTAGGTAATACTTTTACTCCAAATAACTGATCAAATATCAATCTGGAATCCCTGTTTCCTGTTCCTGAATTTGCAGCCTGATTACTTCCTTTTGATTTTACATTCAACATTGCTAAAGTTGTTGCTGAATAGTAATCCAGATTACCAAAAGGGAAATAATTGGCAGTTGCACCTAATTGCCATTGGGTTTCATTATTCAAATTAGAATATGTAGCAAAAGCACTTATCGAAAACAGTTTATATTCCTTTGTAATACCTAATGATAATACATAATTATTTAAACTCAAAGTACTATTACTATATAAATATTTATAATTAATTGTATCATAAGATGCATTTGTCAAATCAGCATTAACTTTGAGAAAATGAAAGGCGGGTGTAATTTTCAAACCTTTTGATAATTGATAATCAGCATTTATATAATACTCTATTTGCTTAACGGTATAATTGAAAATAGTATCATGATTATTTATTCTAATAGTTTTCCTTTTTGATATTGACAAATTGCTTAATCCATGAAAAACACTTAATTGAGGTAATAAATCATGCTTTAAACCCAAATGCATATATAGTAAATTCGCATTTAAGTCGCTTTCTCCAAAAATGCTGGTATCTCCATCAATATCCAGTGAACCGTTTTTAGAAATATTATTACTAATAGAAGGACCACCTTCTAAATATATACTGTTGATGTATTTTCGTTTGTAATTAACAATTTCTTTTAAATAATCAGGGAATTTTGAAGCCAACAAATTAGCATCGTTAGTTCTTCCTGAAAAAAGATAGGCGTAATATAAATATTCCAGAGATGCAGGATCATCAGAATTAAAAGATAATGCTTTCTCTAAATGATGAATTGCCATTCTGTAATTTTTAAATTCATAATATGAAATTGCTATTCTATAGCGGAGATTAAAATAATCCATCCCATCTTTTAATGCATTTTCTCCAACAAAAATAACTTTTTTATACATCTTCTTATTGTAAAGATTTTCCATTTTATTTTCAATACTCTCATTTGATTTCTGAGCAGTTACAATATTAGATATAAGTAATAAAAAACTAATAAATATTAAAATATGTTTCATTTGTTTATGTTTATTCATTAATAATTTGTTTTGCTATAATTTTTTTATTAGAATGTTCTATTGTAAAATGATCTATTTGATTATTCATTATTTGTATATTAAAATTTATTTCTTTAGTCTTAAATTTTCCTATTTTAATTTCAGTTTTCGCTTGAAGTAAAATATCACTTTCTGTAAAGTCATCTTTTTTTGAAATGTATTTTAATTCGTATTTTGATTTTATAAATATATAAAAAGGTGCCACTATATCTTGAAAAAACATTAAAACATAATTGCCAATATTGTTTAATGGATAATAATCCTGAATTTGTAAATCCTTATAAAAAGCAGTCATGATTTTATAATTTGCCAAATAAAAATAATACAATAAAGAATTTTTGTTTCCTTCAAAACTAGTAAAGTAGTGAAAATCGCCATCATTATAATAATATGCTTTAGACTTGGTATTTTCACAATAGATAAGTGACTGATTATAAATATTAACTTGAACTTCCCAATTGAAAATTTTAGAATTCAAACTATTTTCTTCTTTAACTTCAAAGGAAATTTTTTGACCGGGTATAAAATGATAAGCTTTACTTAATGAATGGTTTCTTTCAATATTTGAAATAACATCTCCTTCTATTGGCTTTTCATATGACTTTAATTCAAACCCATTTTCATTATGTAAAATATAATGACCTAAAGGATAATCGAGTGTTTTGGAACCAATAAATGGAGTTGCCTGTAATTGAAAATGCAAATGTGGCTGTGGAGATCTACCTGAGTTGCCACAATTAGCGATAATATCTCCTTTTTTCAAATAATCACCAACATTTACTTTAAAACTTTCTTTTTTAATATGACTTATTTTACTGAATAACAAATCAGTATGTCGGATAACGATAGTATTTCCCCAATTTTTTTCGGTATTCACCTCCCCTATCTTATTATCATCTACAAAATCATGAATTTGTTCAACCCAACCTGCTAATGGAGCAATAACTGGCTTATTATAACAATAATAATCAGCACAGGTTAATCCACTTCCAGAAAAATATTTACTACTATCGTCAACAATTTCAAAATCCCAGGCATGTCGCCAATCTGCTTTGTGAGTAATTTTCCCATTATGTCCCTGAGTAACTTTCCATTCGCCCCAATATGGTAATGATATTGGTATAATATAGGAATTTTTAAATCTTCCCTGATTATTTTTTTGAGTATACAGATTTACTTCCGGAGAAAAATATTGGATTCCAACAATCTCTGGTTTCAAATAAAATCTTTCCCTGAATCTTAAAACATATAAAAATGTAATAACCATTATATTAAAAGGAAGTGAAAATATAGAAAGCTGAAGCAATCCAAAAATAGCATTTGTACTTGAAATTAATATTGAGATTAAAGGAGTTAATAATAATACCCATAAAAAAGAGTACTTGGAAGACACAATAAAAAAACCACCAATTGCAATTGCTGATAAAATAAAATTAAACCCAATATAACCATAACTTAACTCCGAAATATTTCCACCGATAATCTGATAAAACAAATAAGCAGAACCAAATCCAAGAATAGAAAGTAAAAATGCGATTCGAGAGTAAATTATTAAACCTATAGCAACTAAAAGACCTGCAAATAAATGATATTGAAAAAAGATTGCACCCAAAGACCTGAAATACAATATAACATATTCAGGTAAATTAATATGATTAAACCAATTATAAATATTTACTAATCCTAATCCCCCAATTAAATACATCTCATTAAAAGTATATATACCTCTTTCACTTATAGTTAAAGAAGTAAACTCACGAGTTGCTAGTGTTACCAACCATAATGTTATTAAAAAAGGAACACTTAAAAAAGGCAATCCATATTTACCAATTACTCCTTCTAAAATAACAGTAATAAACAGAGTAAGTAAAGCTGCAAAAAACAATACCATAAAAAATTGATAATTAGGATTATAATATACTCCCAATCCTAATCCTACCAATAGACTATTAAATCCATAATATCCGGATCGTATATTAAACCGATTAAAACCAATCAGATATGCAATTGTATTTGAAACAGTAACGGCAATTACACCACTTAATCCTGCATAAAAATCAAAAAAAGTAACAATAACCAAAAAAATGGCAAATACAATATTTTTTGAGAAAAATATTTGAGAATAACTATTTAATAAGCTATTGATATAATGAGGGAAAAGTAATCTCAGTTTCTGCATATTATTTATTTATATAATCCAATTAAAATATCAGTCTCAATAACAATCTCTTTGTATTGAGACTGATAATAATTAAAAAGTTAAATGTTTAATTTGTTATTCCATAATACATTCTAAGTAAATTATCATAGTAAGGATGTGTATAATTAAGCATTAAGAAATACATATTGTTATAAAAATGGTAATGATGATAACTGTTTTTGTAAGGATATTTTTTCAATCCTTCAATTAAAAATTTCCGATTAACATCAAATGATATTTGAGTAACATTATAATTATTAAAAAACAAATCATAACTGGGATCATAGGCTAACCATTTACTGTTAATTTTAACTTCAACAATTGTATGTTCACTGTTTAAATGAATTTCTCTTGTTGGAAAAGGGCATTTTCCTCTAAAATCCTGAACTTTTCGGAAACAATCTCCTGAAAGAGTTTTTGAAATATCAGTAAACCATTTTTTCTCAAAATTTAATTTAATGGAATTATTATAATTAGGATATAAGAAAAATATTGGAACTAACATTAATATGTATATGATAAGAAGAAGAATACCCATTAATAAAATTTTCTTTTTAAATACATTGTTTTGTATAGTTACTTTTCCTATATAAGTAATAGTTGGCTTAATATAATTTTTTGATGAAACAATCTTCATTGTAGTTTTTCAAGTTCATTCATTATTATTTTCAATTAAATTCCAAACTAAAAACATATAACGAAACAGTAGTTATTTCAGATTTATTACTAATATTAGATTAATCCAATAAAATATTATTTAATCGTTTATAATTCAAACTTTTTCAAATATTCAGGAACTCTTTCCAAACTATTAATGTTTTCAAGCTTTTCGTTTTCACGAATTAAATGTACTTTGCCATTCAAATCAATCATCACAACATTCGGACGTAAGGTTATAAATTGCATCCATTGAGTCATATTATATGCACCAACCTGATGTACAACCAAATGATCACCTTTATTTAATAAAGGTAAATCGATATTTTCTCTTACAACATCAATATTCATACACAAAGGTCCGAAAAGCTGGGTAGTTTCTGTGTAATGTGTAAATGGTTGAGCGGGTGTAATTTTATGATCATACCAGAAAGCAGTAAACAGGATATTTACTCCAATGTCGAGTATTGTTGTACGTTTTCCTTGCGAGGTTCTTTTATTGGCAATTACACTTCCAAGCAAATATCCGGCATCATCAATCAATGCTCTGCCTGTTTCTAATATTAATAAAGGCAATTCATTATTTCTGAAATTTGCATTCAATAAAGTAGATGTAATAGCTTCTGCAAAATCATCAAATGATGGATTTGTATCAGAACCTGGCAAATATGCTCCTTTTAATGTATTTTTAGAAGCAAATCCACCACCCAGATCAATATATTTAATAGTATGATTATATTTTTGCTCTATTCCAATTGCTAAATCGGCCAATTTTGTTGCGGCAATTGCATAAGCACTGGCTGTCAACATAAAAGTACCAATATGACAATGTAATCCCATTAATTCCAATTTACTTGAACGCATAATTTTATTTAATGCATCCCATGCTTGTCCATTTTCGTAATTAAAACCAAAACGATCCCACATTGGATAAATGCCAGTATCCATATTGATTCTTATAGCTACTTTAGCACGTTTTTCAATATTTTCGGTCAGTTCAAGTATTGTATATAATTCATCTAAATGATCGATATGAATAAGTGATTCATTTTCAATTGCTTTTTTTAAATCATTTTCGGTTTTATCAGGTCCGTTAAAAATTATTTTTTTACCATCAACACCATTTCTTAATGCTTTTTCGTATTCAAATCCAGATACAACCTCAGCCCAGGAGCCTTCCTGATGAAATACATTACAAACTGCACTTATATAATTGGTCTTGTAAGACCATGCAAACTGTACTTTAGGATAACGTGTTGAAAATGCTTTTTTAGCTTTTTTATAAGTAGATCGAATAGTACTTTCTGAAATTACAAATAAGGGTGAACCAAATTCCTTAATCATATCTTTTACCGAAACGCCATCAATATGTGTTAAAGGTGCATATTCTGTTCTTAAACCAAATTTATTTGGCATTCCTGTTTCTAATTTTTTAATTACTGGTCTTTCGTATCTTAATTTTTCCATTGTTTTATTATTTAATTGTTTATTTTTCTACCATCAATTTTTATAGCGATGCTAATCTCTGGTATCTTATTAATTATTATTTTATATACTTTTATCTGCTTTTACAAAATTAAAGCTCACCCTTAGTCGAAATTTCATGAAACTCATTAATGTCAACAATCATATCCCATGCATAACGGATAAACATTTTCCCTTTTTCATAATCTGTATAGGGTGTCACCTTTTCTCCCATTGCCAGATTTACCATTGCTTCAGGAATGTTTTGACCAACACCTACTGCTAAGTAAATCCAGGCCGGCATTCTTGGATTGATTTCCAGCAAATAAAATTCATTATCCTGACCCTTCATCAGTTCCAACTCAAAACCACCACGCCATTTTGTTTGACTAACGAATTTGTGAGTAAGATCTATCATCCTTTTGTCATCAATGGTAATTCCACCCCATGCTTTTCCTTTGTCGGTAATATATTGCTTACGCATTGGCACTGCTGCAATAGTATTGCCATTACCATCTCCCAAACCAGTGATGTTGTATTCCGTTCCATGTACAAATTGCTGAACTACTATTGGTAATCCCCATTTAGCACTAATTTTATTGAAATAACTCTTTGCCTGTTCCAGATTATAAGCAATACTTGCGTCATAATATTTACCTTTAATCACCATTGGAAATTCAAAATCATTACTTAATGAGTAAATTTCGCCAGTACTGAAAATCGATTTACTGAAAGGAACTTTAATATCGTACTTTTTGCCAAACTCAGGAAGATTAACTTTATGACGTTCTTCAAACTGAATCATAGTTGGCAAAAAAGTATTGATTCCCATAGCTTTTAATGTATCTTCCAATTTCATAAATGAATACAATTCAGCATCAAAATTGGGTATTATTACATCAAGCTTCTCAATATTATGAATATATTCCAAACGTGCGAGAAGAGTCTCAGCCCCAGCATTTGGATATGGAATCTGATAGGTTTTATCAACCACATCATGCATATAAATTCCAGGTTCGAGCGACTCATAAGATAGACCAATAATGCGAACATCGAAACTTTCGGCTTCACGTAATCCTCTGATTACTGCAACTCCCGGTCCCGGACTATCAATAGCATTAAGCCCACTGACTGCAATGCATAATTTACGCTTCTTCATTAGTATCAATTAAATTATGTTGTTTTAATAAACCTATAAAATCGAAATAATCTCTTTCAAATGTTGTAATTTCAACACTATATTTGGTTATAAGAGATTGTTCTATTTCATCATAGGCTTGTCCGGTTTTCATCAGACTAATAATTTCAGCTCCAATAGGATTTACTGAAAAAGACTCACCGTTTACCGGATTAAATACAAACCCTGAATCACTTATGGCTATATTTTTATTTATTTTCATTTTTAAAATATTTAAATTATTCTATTTGCAATTTTTGAAGTTGCAATATTACGACAACAAACTCCGCTTGATGTTATAAAATTTTATATTTAAGTTATGAATTTTTAAAGTTTATCGGTAAAATAAGGCATTTGATTGGTAAAAAAGGCTGACTTAGAACAATTTAAATTAACAATCAACACATTACAGAAACCTTATTAATTTATTTTTATCAATTAGTTTGAATTTTATATTTTTTATCTTTGCAGCTATTAGCAATTTCTATAATGGAATATATAATTTTATCAGGAGTTTTTGAAGCTTTTTTTTTGGCTGTTCTTTTGTTTTTCAAAAAAGGTAAAACGCTGTCGGATAAATTACTTAGTATAATATTTATGCTTTATGCCATTAATATATTTCTAAGTTATATTGAAGTTTACAATCGCAGCCATAATTTCCCCTTCCCATTCGTTATCAATACCTCCGTTCCATTACTAATATTACACGGACCAGCACTATGGTTTTATATCAAATCGCAAACGGAACAGAATTTCCATTTCAAAAGTGTTTATCTATTACATTTCATTCCTTTCATTTTATTATTTGTTGATCTGTTTTTTGAGATTTATATACTACCTGATGCTGAGAAAATTGCAATGGCAAACAATGATTTATTTCGTAGTTTTTTTACTTACAGATTCTTTGTAATCCTGATGGCTGTTTCTTCAATTGGTTATTTTATATGGAGTCTTATTATAATCAATAAATATCAGAAGCAAATAAAAACATATTTTTCTCAAATCAAACAAATTGATTTGCAATGGCTTAAAACATTAATCAAAGCCGCATTGGGTTCATACAGTGCAATATATCTAATGTACATTGCTGATATAATTTATCAGTTTACACCGCCGGGTTTGCTTCATGCAATCAGCTTTAGCATTGGCTCAGTTTATATTTTATTTCTAGGATTTTATGGTCACAGGCAAGGCAATTTATTTTCTTCTTTTCCTATCATTCTTGATTTAAACAAAGCCATAACTGAAACAAAATCAGAAACTCCAATTATAAGAGAAGAAGAGATTTTTATAACTAATTTGCTGAGTTATATGAAAACCAATAAACCTTATATTAATTCTGAACTTACAATTGCTAAGTTAGCAAAAGATCTTAAAGTAACACCCGAATATCTTTCAGGGATTTTAAATGGGAGGCTTAATAATAATTTTTTCGATTTCATTAATCATTACCGTATAGAAGAATTTAAAATCAGATGCAAAGATCCAAAAAACAATAAGCTTACACTTATGGGAATTGCTTATGATAGTGGTTTTAATGCAAAAGCTACCTTTAACCGTGTTTTTAAAAAAGCCACTGGACTTACTCCTGGTAACTATAAAAATCAAGTAAACTGATTTTTCAAAATCATATTAATTTTTAACAATTGCAATTGTTTTAATAACAATAAACTAATTACTGATGTTCAACTCTTAGCAGATCGTTAATTGTTTTTACAGGATTAAAAGTAATAATTGGAACTTCCACAAATACACTAATCCATTCAGCCATAGCACCATTCCATAAACCAGGTAATTCCTGAGCTTTCAGATTACGACCATCCTTGGATTTCGTTGAAATAAAACCAGTTGATAAATCAATAAAATGTTTTAAATCAAATAATTTCCCTTTATAATCCCTGACACCACATACCAAATCAACTGGATTAAAATGAGTTGCCGCTTTATAAACCTGATTTTGACCTGAATTTTCAAGATTAATTTGTGAAGACTCAATAATCTGAAGAGATATTTCACCTTTTAAATTTCTAACCCAAAAAGGACCACCTCCAGGTTCACCTTCATTTTTAACCATTCCGCAAATCCTGATAGGTCGGTTTAATCTGTTGAAAATATAATTAATCCGATCTTCCCTACTCAAGTTATCAAAACTTTCGTGAAACCTAATCTGAAGTTTTTGTTGAGAAAAATCAATAATTTCATCTAATTTACCATCATCCATTATTCCGGTTTCCAATATCTTAAGATATTCAAAAGTCTTTAATTGTAAACTGATTAAATAACCACCCAATGCTTTTTTATAAGAATATGTGAGTTCCTTATACTTATCGGGAACTATATTATCTATATTTTTAACAAAGATAATATCACTGTTTAAATCATTTAAATTTTCAATAAGTGCTCCATGTCCTCCTGGTCTAAACAAAATACTCCCATCGTTTTCCCTGTAAACTTCATTATTTAGTTCAACAGCAATAGTATCTGTAGCAGGTTTCTGAATTGAATGGCTTATTTTGAAAACAACATTAAAATGATTTTCATATTTCGGTTTTACTTCATTAATAAGCTGAGTAAATTTTTGAATATGTTCAGGTGAAATGGTGAAATGTATATATACATTTGAATTTGCATCTTTTGCATAATGAACACCTTCTACTAAATGTTCTTCAATGGCAGTACGTGAATAATCCTGATAATGATGAAATTTTAAAAGACCTTTTGGCAAACTACCATAGTTTAATCCTTTTTCATCAAGTAAAAAATTAATGATAGTATGATAATTCCTTTTCTGCAAACAATCCTCAATATCTTCATTATTAGCAAGCATTACATTTTTTAAATCCTGATAAAAAGGAAATTTTTTAATTTCGGTAATAAATTTAAATACAGAATTAAAGCTTTTATCACTTTCGTAAAAATGAAATCCTTTTTCGTCTGGCTTGTATTTTTCACGAAAAGTGAAGAGATTTTTAAACATTCGACTAGCTGCACCTGAAGCTGGTACAAATTTTATTACCTTGCGGTTTTTTGCAGTAAGTTCAAAAATAGTGATATAATAATCAATATGCTCCTTGTCGAGTATTATTATACCATCCTTAACAGTTGCTGGCTTTGTTAAAATTACGAAAGGAAACCCATTTTTAAAGTTCAATAATTGCTTTTCAATTGTTTCAACATCTATTCCCAGTTGTTGAAATTGATCAAGATCTTTTTGTAAAAACATAATATCAGGAATTTGACTTCAAATGTATAAAATATTTTTATTATAAACACAAAAGCGTAAAAATAAATTCTATTTTTATTTTTGTAAAATATAAAAAAATCAGTTTCTATTTATTTAAAAATATACTTTGTTTTTTCAAACTTTAGTTTATTTATCACAAATTGAATTAATTATAAAACTATTTGACATGTTGTAAAGTGAAAATAAAAGTTATTTAATAATTAGATATTCAATAAAAAAATTAGTAATAATATCATACCTATTACAAAACTAGGATATGAAATACGAATAATTAACTAAAAGCAGGATAAATCAAATCCTAAGTTCAACAAAGAAAAGTTATTTTTGGAAGTCAGATATTTATAACTGTATAGAGATTTTACAGATAATCTTAATCTTTATCCTGATAATATGCAGCAATCATTAAAGCTCCACCCATTAAACCCATGTCTTTAAGCAACATAAACAATGCCATTGGCATAGTTTCTTCTGCAAATAATCCAGGAATATGTATTGTAAGTATAAATATCAGAAGCAATCCTGCTAAACTAAGGCATGTTATCTGAATAAATTTATTTAGCATAATGCTGATCGAAGCCACGATAAGAACAAGTCCTGTAAAAAGAATCATAAATCCACTATCAGGAATGAATGATGTTTTTTGCATTATATCAAGAAAGGTATCTTTCATTAAAAAGTGATTTAACCCAACAATACCAAATGGTAGCGCAAATAAAATCCTTCCGGTGATAAATAAATTTTTCATAGATTTTTTTGTTTAAACTTTAATTATAAAATTAATGAATTTGCTTTAGAAAATTTAACAAGAATAAAGATATTTTGTTTAACGAAACATTAAACAATAATGTAAAAATGAATATTTATCAAGCTATTTTAAAACTGATATTTTTGCATAAGGAAAACAAAACATTGTTTTTCCTTTGTTAAAATCCAAAAATAAAATCCTCATTTACATAAGAAAGTGCATTTTTCACGCTTATAATTATCTCAAAATATAATTTTAAACACAAATAAAAGAAACTGGCAGGAATTATTTTTAAATTAAACTTTGTGGATATTCGATATTCGAAAGGAACAAGCCTTTTGCAGGAACAGAAAAACCAGCTTCCGAACGATTTTTGCTCTCAATAATTTTATGAATATCTTCAATTTCGATATTTCCTTTACCTATTTCCATTAATGTCCCAACTATAGCTCTTACCATATTTCTCAAAAAACGATCGGCAGTTATGGTAAAAATCAAAATATTATCTTTCTGCTCCCAAAAAGCCTGCATTATTTTACAATTGTTGGTTTTCGTCTGTGTATTTGATTTAGAAAAACAGGTAAAATCATCATATTCAAAAAGAATTTTGCATGCTTCATTCATCTTCTCAACATTTAATTTGCCGTAAAAAGTATAACTGAAATCGGAGTTAAAGATGTTTTTTCTGGTGTTTATAAAATATTTATATGTTCTGGAGATAGCATCAAATCTGGCATGAGCGAAATCATTTACCTGAATTATATTGTATATAACAATATCATTATTTAGCAAACCATTCAGCTTATAAACTATTTTAGGAATTTCATTATCAATTAAAGGATTTTCCAGATCAAAATGAGCATAATAATCAGAAGCATGAACACCGGCATCCGTTCGTCCAACTCCGCTAAGCTCAATCGGAACTCTAAAAAACAAACTTAAAGCATCATTTAAAACCTGCTGAACTGTTATGGCATTGTTTTGAATCTGCCAACCATGATATTTACTGCCATTATATGCCAAATGTAAAAAATAACGCATTTTTTTTATTTGCAAAGTTAAAAAAAACAGATTAATAAATCTGTTTATAGCAATAGGGCAAGATTTTTTTTCATAAGTTATTTATTATCTAATGTATAACAAATCTCATCATAATCATAAAATTTCATATTCTTCGCTTAACTATTATGAGGGTTTCTAAAAATTAGATTTTTTGAGGCGAAAAAGATTTTAAAAAACCACAGTTTCCTTAAGAGAATACCAAGACTTTATCATTTAAATTTTGTTATAGAACAAAAATATCTTAAATTTGTAGAAGCAAAGATTTTAAGCATGTCAATATTAAAACTACATTCATC
>CAZYEM010000080.1:8932-15114 GCA_964646395.1 uncultured Bacteroides sp. | reverse complement strand
TTTTTGCTACAATACCTCAAATCAAAGTATCAGAAAATACTTGATACAAATACTTTTCAGTTCGTGATACTCAAAAAGGAAAAATGAAGCCGATCAAAAAATTGATGGGTTTCAAGGAATCTAAAAACAATGCTGAAAGGCAAAAAACACTTGTTTTTTTCATATTTTAAGCATTCAGGTTTATTAGTAACAGCTCATTCGGTGGTGTTTTTTTTTGTTAATTCAGGGAACTACAGATTTTTGCTAATAAACGTTGCATATTTGAACTTTAATTTTTCATAAATCTCATTTAGATTTATATTTGGTTCAGAACTTTTTCTTATAGATATTTTTTGTTCTCTTGAATTTGCCATTATGGCAGTAATACATTTCAGTATTCAATTTATAATATTTCTAAAAATTAAGAATGGATAATATTGTGCATCAAATGATGACTTATTGTAATTACAATCCAATATGCCAATAAGTGCAATTAATGATGTACCATTGTTGCATCTTTTTTTGATAAAAAGCAGAACAAAACTACATATCGGTTTTTAAGTTTTTGAATGCAATTTCAATTTTTATGAAGCAATTATAGATTTTCTGGAAAGGTTGTTTTTCAATATATATTAAACTAGCGAGCAGAAAAACAGGTATATGTCAGATAATCAGTTTTGCGATGATGTTTTTGTCAAAAATTAAAAGGCGGTTTGATTTTCAAACCGCCTTTTAAATAAGAATAATCAAGTTATTATCGTTCAAAAACAATTTTACCTGTTTTTGAATATTTATTAGTTGCTCCTTCAATTTCAATTTGGAAAATATACATCCCCGAAAGAATTCCCAAATCGGAAGCACTAACAATAACGCTATGAGTTCCTTCTGTTTGAACTTCATCAACAATTGTTCTGATAGGCTGTCCAATAATATTTTTAATTATAATCTGAACTTTACTTTTTTCTGGTAAAGTATAAATTAAATTAGAAATTTCTCTTGCTGGATTAGGATAATTTGTAACAACAAATAAATTATTATTAAATGCAGTTTTGACATCAGCCATTTTCAATCCAAAATTATCTAAAACAAAGGCTGTTTTATCAGCATATTCACTTCTCACATCATAATTAAAAATCTGTGTTGGAATAGATAATGTTTCCTTTGTCTTGATTTGTAAAGAGATTATTGTTTCATCAGACTCAATGTGAAATGGATTTAAATCAGACCAGGCAAAAGCTATTTTCCCATTTTCCAATTTATAAGTTAAGCCATCTAATTTTGAATTAACTTTTTCTATTTCAAATAAATGTTGATTGAAATCCATAAACAATGTCATTGCTCCCAGATTTGCAGATGCAGATGCTTTTATGTCATATACAAAAGACTGGTTAGGTTTTATTTCCTGTATACCATCATTAGTTGAAGAAGCTTGTTTCAATGAAGATGTAATGTACGATTTATTAATATCACCTACACAAATTCCTTTAAAATTGTATACAAGATTTGAAGCATTAAAAGTAAAAGGTAGATTGTTAAATTTCCAGTTGCCTGCTGCAAATTGATTTACCAGACCTACAATACGAAGTTGTACAAGAAGTGCATCTGTTGCATTAATAGAATTTGAAGAATTTACATCAGCAGCTACTAAAGACAAATCGGTTAAATTAATCATTCCAATCGAATGAAGTTTAATCAATAAAGCATCCGTAGCTGTAACTCCACCCCATGGTGCATTTGAACTTACATTTAAAGAGTAATTATCATAAGCAATATTATTAAATTCATAATAACCGGAAATTGTATTCCCGAATAAATCAACTGTATTTGAAGTAATTGTGGAAGCAACTATAATTCCATTTTTCACTAACTGAATATTAACACCGTTCAATGCAGTATTAGCAGTATTGTCATACGTAAGTTGACCACTCAATTTAGCAGTTCCTGAGGCAATATTAATTACAACATTATACGTGGTTGTTTTACTACAACCATAAGGTGATGTTTCAGTAACAGCAATAATACCGTTTTGACAATTTCCGCATGAACCCCAATCTATTATAACAGACGATGTACCTTGACCGCTAGAAATTGAGCCCCCAATACTACTCCAGGAATATAAATTTCCACTTACATTTGTTGTTTGGTAGTTATAAGGAATTGTTGTTAATACAAGAGTATCGCCAGAGATAGATGGATTAGGTAAGTTGTGAACATTTACATTGTAATGAGCAGTAGTAGTTGAACAACCAGTTGTTAAGTTGGTTTCGGTTACATCAATCCATCCTGAAGTACAATTATCATTCCATTTAACAGTTAGAGAAGTTGCATTTACCGCAGAAGTAATTATTCCACCTGAAACTGACCATTGATATGAGAAATTATTTCCATTATTTGTTGTAGTATAAATTACCGGGTTTCCAGAACAAACAGCAGTGTCACCTGATATTTCGGGAGTTGGTAGAGAATCAATAGTAACTACAATTGAAAAACTATTTATATTTCCGTTAATATCAGTAACAGTCCAGGTAACAGGTGTAATTCCTGTGAATATATGACCCGCCAAAGTATTGGTAGTGTTGATATTATTACTAATACTTAAAATTCCACAGTTGTCTGTAATAGAAATTGAATCCGGATCAAATTCATTACCTATTGTGATATATTGATGAGGATTTGTTGCATTTGATGCACAACGAACCTGATTTCCAATAGAAGTAATTGTTGGATTCTGATTATCAATAACAGTAATTGTTTGGTTACAACTTAGCGAGATATTTCCTGCTTTATCGGTTGCGGTCCATGTTATAGTAGTATTTCCAACAGGATAAGTAGCAGATAATGCTAATAAATCCGAACGTATTCCTGTAAAGTTAAATACGGATGAACAATTATCTGTTGCTGTTGGATTGTTTATTATAATTGCAGCACTACATAAACCTGAATCAGCATTCTGAGTAATATTTGAAGGACAAGAAATAACAGGTAAAGAAATATCCTCAACTGTTATTATCTGAATTCCTGTCAAACTGTGATTTCCACTAACATCAGTTGCGTCCCAGGTTCTGGTTAATGTATAATTATAGAAATCCGGCAATAATGGATTACTTCCTTTTGTACTGATTTCCCCTAAGTAATGAACAATTGGTAAATTATCACAATTATCTGTTGCTGTTGGTGTAGCAGGAACTGGAATATTGTCACAACTTACAGTTGTATTTAATGGAATATTCGCTAATATTGGACTGATAGTATCCTTTACATTAATTATTTGTGTACTCACTAAACTGTGATTACCACTAACATCAGTTGCGTCCCAGGTTCTGGTTAATGTGTAATTGTAATAATCAAAAGATAAAGGATTGCTACCTTTTGTGCTAATTTCTCCTAAGTAATGAACAATTGGTAAATTGTCGCAATTATCTGTTGCTGTTGGAATACCAGGAATTGGAATATTATCGCAGCTTATAGTTGCATTTAATGGAACATTAGCTAATATTGGAATAGTAGTATCCTGTACATTAATTACTTGAGTCGCTATAACACTATGATTTCCACTTGCATCTGTTGCATCCCATGTTCTTGTCAATGTATAATTATAATAATCATGCAATAAAGGATTGGTTGCCTTAGTGCTTATTTCTCCCAGATAATGAATTACCGGAGAGTTATCGCAAATATCACTGGCAGTTGGTGTACCAATAGCAGGAATATTATCACAATTTACTGTAGTATTTAAAGGAATATTAGCCATAACAGGAATCATACTATCAATAACCAATACTATTGCAGTGTCTGAAGAATAGTTGCCATTTTGATCATAAACCGTTAATATAACTGTATTGTTACCAATATCACTACAATTGAAATGAGTTTTTGACAAAGTCATATTTGTAATATTGCAAGGTGATAATACATAAGAACCATTATCAATCATTGGAATTGTAATATCAGCATTTCCATTAGTATCAAGATGAATAGTTTTATTCTGAGTTATTACAGTTGGATCAGGATTAACAGAGACCAATACATCCTTATTAGTTGAACATTGAGTATTTGTATTTGTAACAGTTAAATTGTAAATTGTTGTATTAACTGGATTTACAACAGGATTGGATATATTTGAAGCAAATCCCGCAGGATTTGAAGTCCAAGTATAATCATAACCTATAGAAGCTGTAACGCCTAATTGAGTATAAGAACCTTTACAAATAACGATACTGTTAAAATTGTTAACTATAGGGTTAGGATTAATTGTTAGTTGCATTTCATCAATTGAAGATGATGGTGGAGATGTATAACTGGCATGCATTTTAAGTGTTACATTTCCATTTGTAATATCACTTTGGCTTGGAATATAAGTTGGATTTGGAATAGCAGGATTACTAAATGTTCCTGTTCCTGAAGTTGACCATAAAATGGTAGAAGCATTAGTAGCAAAAGCAGTATTTAATGTATAATCAGAACCTGCACATATTGTATCATCATCACCTGCATTTGCAATAGCTGGTGGAATGATAGTAATTGTAAGATTACTAATAGCATCATTACAAACATTTCCTTGTTTATAGGCATTAAGCGTTAATACAACATTTCCTGACTCTCCTATACCAAAAGTATATGTTGGAGTTAAAGTGGTTTCATCAGACAATACACCTGTACCATTTGCTGTCCATAATAATGCAGAATAATTTGAAGCATTTGCACCTGTAACTGTATAAGAACTGTTTAATGAAGACACAACTACTGAATTTCCAGCAAAAGCAGTTGCAGGTTGCCAAATTGTTAATACTAAATAATCACTTACAGGTTCGCATGAAGGATGTCCAAAAGCTGTTATATAAAGTTGAATCTGGCCATCAAGTATATCTGCAATTGATGGAGTATAAATTGCATTTAAGCTATTTGCATTTGTAAACGTTCCTGTACCATTTGTAGTCCATATAATAGAATCAGAATTTGCAGAAAGACCTGATAGAATTAATGAATTATTTGTACTGCAAATTACAGTATCTGAGCCAGCAAAAGCAGTAATAGGACCAGCAGGTTCTGTAATTATTACATTACCAATTACATTACATCCATTATTATCTAATACATTTACAGTATAAGATCCGGCATGTAATCCATTTGCATTGCCAACAGAACCATTACTCCATATTGCTATATATGGTTGGGTTCCACCTGAAATATTTACAGTAGCAGCTCCACTATTATCATTGAAACAATAAACATGATTTATAACACTAGTTTGAATGCTCAGAGCTGCAGAAGGTGCAGTAATGCTTACCCCCGCAGTTGCGGTACAACCCTGTGCATCAGTTACCGTAACAGTATAGCTTCCTGCAGAAAGAGCAGTTGCTGTATAAGTAGTCTGAACCGGTGAAGAATTCCATGAATATAAATAAGGAGTTGCACCACCTGTTGCATTAACTGTTGCACTTCCATACCCGTTATAGCAACTTATATTTGTGCTGCTTACAATATCTGCAACCAATAAGGTCGGTTGGGTTATAGTAAAGGCAACATAATAGGTGCAATTGTTTGTATCCGATACCAGCACATTATAGTTACCGGCACTTAAGCCTGTAAATACTTCGTTTGATACTGCAGATGCTCCGTTTAATGAATAATTATAAGCTGCAGTTCCACCGCTAGCATTAACAGTTGCTGTAACCGTACCTCCATTACATAATGGATTTGCTACGCTGACAGTTGCAGCTAATGTACTGTTGATATTGATAATGTTAAAGTTGGTTGTAGCAGTACATCCGCTGGCTGTTTCTGTAAAATCAGCAGTATAATATCCTGCAGCCAGATTGCTGAAAGTGGTTGAAGTTCCGGTTTGAGTTAAGCCATTTACTGTAAAACTACCTGCTGTTGCTGATGCTTCTGTCAGATATACCGATCCAACTGAAGCATTGCATTGAGTATTAACAATTGAACTGGCTGTTAAAGTCAATGCTGCCGGAGCATTCAAGGTATAGGTAGCTGATGTTGTACATCCGTTGGCATCTGTTACAATTACAGTATAGTTTGCTGCGGTTAATCCCTGAGGATCCTGAGCATTAAAACCATTGCTCCAAGCATAAGTGTAAGGTGTAGTTCCGCCGTTTACGGTAATATCTATACTTCCATTGCTTGAAGCATAACAAACTGGATTTACAATAGTTGCAGGTGAATTAATTGCCAAAGCTGCAGAAGGT
>CAZYEM010000080.1:0-8832 GCA_964646395.1 uncultured Bacteroides sp. | reverse complement strand
ACAAACTGGATTTACAATAGTTGCAGGTGAATTAATTGCCAAAGCTGCAGAAGGTGCAGTAATATTTACCCCCGCAGTTGCGGTACAACCCTGTGCATCAGTTACCGTAACAGTATAGCTTCCTGCAGAAAGAGCAGTTGCTGTATAAGTAGTCTGAACCGGTGAAGAATTCCATGAATATAAATAAGGAGTTGCACCACCTGTTGCATTAACTGTTGCACTTCCATACCCGTTATAGCAACTTATATTTGTGCTGCTTACAATATCTGCAACCAATAAGGTCGGTTGGGTTATAGTAAAGGCAACATAATAGGTGCAATTGTTTGTATCCGATACCAGCACATTATAGTTACCGGCACTTAAGCCTGTAAATACTTCGTTTGATACTGCAGATGCTCCGTTTAATGAATAATTATAAGCTGCAGTTCCACCGCTAGCATTAACAGTTGCTGTAACCGTACCTCCATTACATAATGGATTTGCTACGCTGACAGTTGCAGCTAATGTACTGTTGATATTGATAATGTTAAAGTTGGTTGTAGCAGTACATCCGCTGGCTGTTTCTGTAAAATCAGCAGTATAATATCCTGCAGCCAGATTGCTGAAAGTGGTTGAAGTTCCGGTTTGAGTTAAGCCATTTACTGTAAAACTACCTGCTGTTGCTGATGCTTCTGTCAGATATACCGATCCAACTGAAGCATTGCATTGAGTATTAACAATTGAACTGGCTGTTAAAGTCAATGCTGCCGGAGCATTCAAGGTATAGGTAGCTGATGTTGTACATCCGTTGGCATCTGTTACAATTACAGTATAGTTTGCTGCGGTTAATCCCTGAGGATCCTGAGCATTAAAACCATTGCTCCAAGCATAAGTGTAAGGTGTAGTTCCGCCGTTTACGGTAATATCTATACTTCCATTGCTTGAAGCATAACAAACTGGATTTACAATAGTTGCAGGTGAATTAATTGCCAAAGCTGCAGAAGGTTCTGTAATATTTACCCCCGCAGTTGCGGTACAACCATGTGCATCAGTAACTGATAAAATATAACTGCCAGTTTCCATATTATTAATAGTATTACCACTAATATTGGCAGCAGAACCACCAATAGGCTCATTATTTATAGCATAACTATATATGCTTGTTCCACCAGTTGCTTGTAAAATTACACTTCCTGACGAATCTCCAAAACAGAGTATATTGTTCTGATTTACAACAGATAAAACCAATATATTTGGTTCATCTATATCAAAGCTAAGATAAAAAGTACATCCATTAGCATCTGTAATCAGTACATTATAATTATTCGCTCCCAAACCATTAAAAATACCAGTAGAATTAGTATCGACACCAATTAATTGAAAATTATAGGGAGAAGTTCCTCCTGATGCAGTTAATGTTGCTGTTACCGTTCCACCATTACATAATGGATCAGAAACACTTACATTTGCAGTCAATGTACTGTTATTGTTTATAATATTAAAATTATTTGTAACCGGACAGTTTCCATTGCTTTGGGCTGTATAATATCCGGCTGTTAATCCTGTAAATGATGAACCAGAGGCTTTAGTTAAACCATTCAATGTTATTGAACTTGTGTCGCTACTTGTTAATATAACACTTCCTGCAGAACCATTACATTCAGTATTTACAATTGAACTAATTGTTAGTACAGGAGTTTGATTAACTGTTAAGATAAATGAAGATGTTGTATTAGAACAACTTCCGTTTCCATTTGCAGTTAATGATATTAATATATTACCACTTGTTGTAGGGGTAAATGTTGGGTTTAAAGCATTAACGTTGTTAAATGTACCGCCTGTACCCGACCATGTTAAAGTGCTGTAATTACTTGCTGTTGCAGCAGATAAAGAATATAAATTTCCAGAACAGATAGTGTCGTTTAATCCAGCAAATGCAGTTGATGAAGGTGTATATGATAAAACCATCTGATCTGAAGCAGATCCACAACCTCCGGAAACTAAAATTGATAAAGTAATATTTCCGGTTTCATTTGCCGTTGGAGTATAAGTTGGTGTTAATGTGGTTTCATTCGTTAAAGTGCCGGCTCCATTATGAGTCCATAACACTGAAGAATAGCTGGTTCCGGAAGCTGAATTTATTGTAAAAGAGGTATTCTGACAAATTGTGGCATTACTACCAGCCTCAGCTGTTGCTGACTTTGTAATAGTTAAAATCATTGAACTATTGGTATTTCCACATGGATAATTTCCAACAGATGTTAAAGTAATAGTTACATTTCCATTTGCTATATCAGAAACTCCGGGTGTATAAGTAGGAGTTAAAGTAGTTGCATTATTAAAATAACCATCTCCAGAAGTAGTCCATTGTAATGAAGAATAATTTGCAGCTGATGCTGAATTAAAACTATAAGTTGATAATTGACAAATGCTTGCAGCGTTTCCGGAAACTCCGGTATTTGCTGTAGCCAGTGAATTAACTGATACAGCAACTGCAGAAGAAGTCAGCACATTACAACCATTTCCATTTTGAGTAATCAAAACTTTGTAATAAGTTGAATTGTTTAAACTTGCAGTTGTAAAACTTGCAGTATTATATCCAGTTCCTGTTGAAACATTTGTATAAGTCCCTGCCAAACTGTTTGAACTTTGCCATTGATAAGACAATGAAGTAGCATCACCTTGGTTTGCAACAACAGTCATAGTTGCAGTACTTCCATCACAAATTGTAGTTGCTATCGGTTGAGTAGTTATATTTGCACTTTCTTTTATTAAAATCAGTGTGCTTGAAGTAACAGAACTGCAACTTCCATTTCCACTAGCAGTTAAGACTAATGAAATATTCCCAACTTCACCTGTTGCTGGTGTATAGCTTGGTGTTAAGGTTGTTGAATTTGTTAAAACTCCTAATACATTTGTAGTCCATTGATATGAAGATGCATTACTGGCACTTGCATCAGATTCTGTAAATGTATTTCCTTGACATATTGAACCTCCATTTCCAGCACTAACAATTGGTTTTGGAATAATAATTAATTCCATAGTATCTATAGCACTACCACATGGTGAAATACCATTCGCATTCATTATTAATTTAATAGTACCGGTTTCTCCATTGCCTGGAATATAAGTTGGAGTTAAAGTTGAAGAACCTGTTATAGTTCCTGCAGCACCTGTATTTGCAGTCCAAAGTATTGATGAATAGTTAGTAGCATTAGAGCCAGTGACAGTATAACTTGTACTTTCACATATACTTGCATTAATTCCGGCATTAGCTGTTGCTGAAGGAAGTATTGTAATCAACATCTGATCTGAAGCAGATCCACAACCTCCGGAAACTAAAATTGATAAAGTAATATTTCCGGTTTCATTTGCTGTTGGAGTATAAGTTGGTGTTAATGTGGTTTCATTCGTTAAAGTGCCAGCTCCATTGTGATTCCATAGTACTGCAGAATAGCTGGTTCCGGAAGATGAACTTATTGTAAAAGAGTTATTCTGACAGATAACTGCATTATTTCCGGCTTCAGCAGTTGCAGTCTTAGAAATTGTTAAAGTCATCGTATCTGAAGCATTTACACAACCGGTTGCAGATGTTGTAGTAATAGTTAAAATGACACTTCCTGCAGCTATATCAGCAGCACTTGGTGAATATACAGGGTTAACAGCAGCAATATTATTAAAAGTACCTGTTCCTGAAGTTGACCAAATTAAATTTGTATAATTAGCAGCAGTTGCATCAGAAAATGTATAGGAGGAATTTGCCTGACAAATAGAAGCATTTGCTCCTGCATAAGCGGTAGCCTGATTCCCAACAATAATAGATACATCGTCATAATTTGACAAACAAACTCCATTGCTACTGGTCCATCTAAATATATAAGAACCTGTTATAAGATTATTAACTGTAGTAGTTGCACTATTGATATTATTTATACTTGCTGTATTTGGACCTGATAATTGCGACCAAGTTCCCGTTCCAGTTGTTATTGTATTGGCTGACATACTTGTAGAAGTTGTTCCTGAAGCTAAACAAAGTTGTTGATCTACACCAGCAAAAGCAGCAGAAGGTGCACCATAGTTTGTAACATTTACATCATCGTAGCTTGAACATGAATCAGTTGTAATAGTATAACGGAATACATAAGCTGTATTGCTTGTTGGGAGATTATATACCATTACCATTGTTCCTGATGGAGGAAAGATTGCAGGTGTATTTGGACCTGAAACAAAAGACCATACTCCACTTCCACTGGATGGTGGATTTCCAATAAGGAAAGTTGAAGTCGCATTACAAATTGTTTGGTCTGAACCAGCATTGGAAGTTACAGGTTCAATAAAGTTAATAGTAATACTATCAATTGCATCTGAACAACTACCATTTAATTTTGATGCTGTTAATGTTAAAGTTGCAGTTCCTATCTGACCTGTTGTTGGCGTAAATATCGGATTCAAAGCATTTTCATTGTTGAAAGTACCTGTAACACTTCCTGTTCTTACCCAGGCTATACCTGAATAATTGGTTGCAGTTGCACCAGAAAGAGTATAACTGCTTCCTGAACAAATGTTTGCTGTTAATGCTCCGGCATCAGCTGTTGTTGCTGGCAAGATTGTGAGGATTTTAAAATCACTTGACGATCCGCATGTATTTGTTGCTGTTAAAGTTAGTTGAATGTTTCCGGTTAATATATCCGATGCAGATGGTGAATATTGTGAAGAAGAAATTGATGTAGAGTTTGTAAAGCTACCAGTACCGTTAGTTGTCCATTGATAAGATGATGCATAAGATGATGTTGTTCCTGTTAAAGATCTTGTTAAAACTGTTGAACAAATTGAATCATCAGCTCCTGCATATACCAAAGGTGTCTTATTAATTGTAATTACCATAGTATCTGAAGCAGCCAGACAAGGTGAAGCTGACTGTCCCGTAAAGGCTAGTCTAACTGACCCGTTCGAAATATCAGTGCTTCCAGGTGTATAAACAGGATGTAAGCTGGCAGCATTGTCGAAAGTTCCATTGCCATTTGTGGTCCATAATAGACTTGTTGCATTTGACTGTGTTGATCCGAAAAGTGTATAGCTTGTTCCCTGACAAATAGTTGCATCATTTCCTGCATTCATAACGGCTTGTTTTGAAATGGTCAATGTCATGATGCTTGTAACTGGAGGACAGCTTCCTTGGGAATAAGCTGTTAATTTAAGATTTACATATCCATTCAGAATATCAGAAGCGGATGGTGTAAATACAGGGTGTAATAATGAATTATTGTCGAAAAGACCACATCCATTGCTGCAAGTTGACCATGATAAAGAAGTATAGTCAGATGCAGTTGCACTTGAAGGTATGAATGTAGATCCTTCACAAATAACATCATCATGTCCGGCTGAATCAACAGCTTGTTGTCCTATAGTAATGGTAACTAAATCAGAACTTGAAGGACAGATTCCATTTGTAATTGTCCATCTGAAAGAATAAGTACCTGACATCATTCCGCTAACAGTAGTCGTTGGACTTGTCGTATCAGAAATTGTAGCCGCAGGACCACTTTCTTTGGTCCATACTCCAATTCCATATAAAGGTGTATTTGCGGACATCGTAACAGTTGCAGGTGTTGAGCTACATACTGTTTGATCAATTCCTGCAAATGCTTGAGTAGGTTGTTTGTAATTGGTGACAGTAACTTCATCATAAGTATTACAGGTTGAATTCAGCATTGTATAACTAAATACATAAGGTGTATTACTTGCAACAAGATTACTTGCTATAGCAACACTTCCAGTTGCAGGATATATAGCAGGAGTTGATGGTCCTGAAACAAATCCCCAGAAACCGATACCAGTAGAAGGATTATTTCCAACCAGGAAGGTGGTGGATGCATTGCACATAGTATAATTGTTTCCTGCATTTGCTTTTGGAGCCACCGTAATAAATATAGTATCGTATTTGCAACATAAACCTGAAGTATTGCACCATTGTAAAACAACAGTATCATTTCCTGTAAAGGAAGAAAGAGGTGTATAATTGTAAGAAGTGCCGGTAGTATAAACAAAACTTCCTCCATGTAAAGGTCCTGAGACAGGTGTGGTTGTTAATGTCAATGCTCCGCCACCTAGTGAAGTATCACCATTTGAAACATTTACAATATTATTTTCTGAACTGTTACATACTGAAACAGTTTCATTATAAGTAATAGTACAACAATATTTCAGGATAACATTAACATCTGAAGATGAAGGTGTACAACTTCCATTAGATACGGTCCAGCGGAAAGTATAGCTAACATCTCCCAACACAGACCCAAATCCAAGATTTGTTATTGCAGTTGTTGGGGAAGTTGTATCAGAAATTTGAGGAGTAAGTGCACCAGTTGTCTTAGTAACGAAAGTCCATATTCCGGTCCCTGAAACAGGTGTATTTCCATCCATTGTAACAGATACAGGAGATGAACTCGCACAAATTGTTTGTAAAGAACCTGCATTGGCAGTTGTTGGAAAAGAATAAATAGTAAGTAACATGGTATCAGCAGCTATAGAACAAGGAGAAGCACTGCTTGCATTCAGGCTAAGATTCACTGTACCTGCTGTAATATCAGCTGTACTAGGTGTATAAATCGGTGATAAAGTAGTTGGATTATTAAATATCCCTGTTCCTGAAGTAGTCCATTGAATACTTGTATAATTCGAGGCAGTTCCTGTTAATTGATAAGTGCTATTGCTGCAAATCTGATCATTAGCTCCTGCATTGGCAATAGAAGGTTGAATAACTGTGACAGTTGCAGGCAAAGATGTTACTTCTCCACAACCAGCACCGGTAGCAGATACAACTACCTTGTAATAGGTAGTTGTACTCAATGATGCAGTAGTATAGGTGTCTGTGTTAGCACCTGAACCACCGCTTACATTTGTATAAGTTCCACCTAATGTTGCTGAACTCTTCCATTGATAAGTATAGGTTCCTGTTCCATAACCGGGAATTACAGTCATCGTTTGTGTATTTCCGGCGCAAATTGTACCACCTGTGGGTTGAACAGAAATTATTGGATCCGGCACAACATATACCGGAGCACAATCTGAAATCATTGTACAACTTGGATTCGATGTAGTAATGATGCATCTGTAATAACGATCAACGTTTAGCACTGGTGTAATATATGTAGCTGATGTTGAGTTTGTTGAAATATTCACAAAACCATCTTCTGAACAATCAAGAGCAGAAACCTGCCATTGATACGCATAAGTAGCTGTACCTCCATCAGAACTTACTGCGACTGTTAACGTGTCTTTTCCTCCTTTACAAATAATAGCTTCTAAAGGTTGAATTGTTATATGTGGTATATGAACAGCAACTACTACTGATGTATCTGAAGGAGTACATCCAATACCACTTGCTGAAACATTTAGACGATAATAAGTCGTTTGTGTTAAATTTGCTGTAAGGTAAGATGAACTGTTTGTACCTACTGTTGACCATCCTGAAGTTCCATTAGCAGATGACTCCCATTGATAAACAAGTGCAGGTGTTCCTCCTGAAGCAACTACTGATAATGTAGTATTACCTCCACTGCAAATGGTTATTGATGAAGGATCGGTATCTATAGTAGGATCTGTAACAACAGTTACTTTGATTGTATCACTGATTGAAGGATGAGAACATCCAACAGTATTCAAAGTAGAAGTTGCAATTCTTCTGTACCATGTATCAGCGGATAAAGCAAGAGTTGTGTAATTTTGAGATGTACCGTTGTTGCTGACATCTGTATAAGGTCCAGTCAGAGAGTTACTGCTTTGCCATTGATAGCTAACAGTTCCGTCAGCACCTACCAAATTTCCGGTTAGATTGGTAATTCCTTGATTACATATTGTTTGTGCAGCGCTTATGGTATTGACTGTAAAAAAGTTATTAACGGTTACCTTGATATGCAATGATGTTTTAGAACATGCAAGATCTGGATTTCCTGGTACTGAAAGCGTAGATGTAGCTATGCGTCTGAACCAGGTATCTGCTGTTAATGGTGCGGTAGTGTAGTTCTGATTTGTGTTTGTTCCAGTAGCACTACCCCAACTTATAGAGTCAAGACTTGATTCCCATAAATAGGTAATCGTTCCATCAGCAGTTGGGATACTTCCAGTTAATAATGCAACACTATCTTCACATAAAGTTTGAGATGAAGCAATAATTCCTGAAATAAGATTATTGACGGTTACTTTTATTTTAACGGTAGTATCCGAACACAACCAGCTATTTAAAGTAGATGTGGCAGTACGTCTGTACCAGGTATCAACTGTAAGAGCAGGAGCCTGATAAGTAGTTGAAGTTGCAAGCGGTATATTTGTAAAGTTTATACTATCTGTACTATGTTGCCATTGATAGGTAAAGCTTCCGTCTCCGCTGGCATCAGCTATAGATGTAAACAATGCCGGTGTATCGTTTTCACACACCGTCTGAGCAGTTCCTATGCTTCCCGGGCTGGTAATATTATTTACAGTGACTTTTATACTATTTGTTGTATCATCACACTGTTCAGTTCCTAATGTTGATTTATCAATTCGTCTGAACCATGTATCTGCAGTTAATAATGCAGTAGTATAATTCTGGCCTGTACTTGATCCTGCTGCATTACCCCATGAGATTGAATCAAGGCTCGATTCCCATTGATAAGAAACATTCCCGTCGAGAGTTGGAATTGTACCGTTTAAGGATGCAGTGGTATTAATACATATTGTTTGTGTAGAAGAAATACTACCTGCTGTTAGATTATTAACAACTATTCTTATAGTATCTGAATATAACTCACAAGCTACACCATCTAAAGTAGAAATGGCTACCCTGCGGTACCAGTTATCCACAGTTAATGC
>CAZYEM010000079.1:0-15292 GCA_964646395.1 uncultured Bacteroides sp. | reverse complement strand
TATTGAGATTTATTTTATAAAAGTGTCAACTATTTTTTTTTTAAATAGACTATTCCAATCATTAACAAAAACAAAAAAAACAGCCATTTATATCTTTAAATTTCTATAAAATAAGCATACTTTATTATCTATAATCTTTGATAATATTATTTTTTTTCCGTAGGTTTGTAAAAAATTAGAAAGCTAAAAACAAACAATATGCAAATTACAGAAGTTAAAACGAATCAGCATATTAAAGAATTTCATCGGGTACCTCATATTGTTTATAAAAACGATAAAATATGGGTTTGCCAACTTGAAAATGAAATTGAAAGAATCTTTAATCCGGAAACCAACGTTTTTTTTCGTAATGGTGAAGGTGTTAGATGGATTTTAAAAAATAACAACGGGGAATTGATTGGTCGTGTTGCAGCTTTTATTAATAAAAATAAAGCTTACAATTATACACAACCAACCGGTGGTATGGGATTTTTTGAATGTATTGAAGATAAAGAAGCTGCTTTCATGCTTTTTGACCAATGCGAAAAATGGTTAAGTGAAAAAGGTATGGAAGCAATGGATGGTCCAATTAATTTTAGCGAAAATGATAATTTCTGGGGTTTATTAGTTGAAGGATTTACTCATCCAGGAATTGGAATGCAATATAACCCTAAATACTATCAGGAATATTTTGAAAATTACGGTTTTAAATTTTATTTTGAACAAGTTACAAATCACTTGGATTTAACAAAACCATTCCCTGAAAGATTTTGGAAAATAGCAGATTGGATTCGTCAAAAGCCTGATTATACTTTCGAGCATCTTAAAATAAATGATGTAAATAAATATTTTAATGATTTTAAGAAAGTTTATGATACAGCCTGGCAATATCATGAGAACTTCACTCCTATTGATGTTGAAATGCTTAATCGCACATTATTAAATGCCAAGGATATTATTGATGAGGAGTTTATTTGGTTTGCATATCATAACAACGAACCAATTGCATTTCTAATCATGTTTCCTGATATTAATCAGATTTTAAAACATTTAAATGGGAAATTACATCTATTTAATAAGTTAAAATTTCTTTATTTAAAAAAGAAAAAGACCATTACCCGTGCACGTATAACAATAATGGGTGTTATACCTCAATTTCAGAAATCAGGTATCGAATCTGGCATTTTCTGGTATTTACACAAAGTTTTAAAAAGCAAACCGTGGTTCACTGAACTTGAACTTTCCTGGGTAGGCGATTTTAATCCTAAAATGAGATCCTTGCATGAATCTGTAGGTGCGAAATTTGCAAAAAAACACATTACATATCGCAAGTTATTTAACAATGAAAATATTTTTCAGAGATCAATCATAATACCAACAAATACAAAAGAAAAATTTGTAAAAGGAGAATAATATTATGCAAATACAATTCATAGGAGCAGCACAAGAAGTAACTGGCAGTAAACATCTGATTACTACAAGCAAAGGTTTGAAAATTTTATTGGATTGTGGAATGTTTCAGGGCAAAGGTATGGAAACCGATGCAATGAACCGTGATTTGGGCTTTGAACCATCAGAAATAGATTATCTTATTCTTTCTCATGCTCATATCGACCACTCAGGTTTAATACCTTATATTCACAAACTTGGATTTTGCGGAACAGTGATATGTACTCCAGCAACTCGCGATTTATGTGCAATAATGTTGGCTGATTCAGGCAAAATACAGGAACATGATACCTATACAAATAATAAAAAAAGAGCTGCACATAATCTTCCTCCTTTACAACCTCTTTATACATTGGATGATGCCCATTCCTGTTTGTCTAATTTTATAAGTATTCCTTACCATAAAGAATTCAGCATTGAAAATGACATAACTGTTTATTTTACTGACACTGGTCATATTCTAGGAAGTTCTGCTATAAATTTGGTCATAAATGAAGGTAAGAAATCGCATAAGATTTGTTATACCGGTGATATTGGAAGATTTAAAAAACGAATACTTAAAGATCCGGAAGCATTTCCTCAAGCCGATTACATTATAACGGAATCTACCTATGGTGATCGACTTCATGAAAATGTGATAGATGCAGAAAGTCAGTTACTTAAAATTGTGATAGATACATGTACCAAGAAAAAAGGCAAATTGATTATTCCTTCATTTAGTGTTGGCAGAACCCAGGAAATTGTTTATGCTCTCGACAGACTAAAAAACAGGAAATTACTTCCCGATATTGATGTATTTGTTGATAGTCCGCTATCAACTGATGCAACAAATATTATGCGTTTACATACAGAATGTTTTAACGAAGAAATGATGGAATATATTAAAAACGATCCTGATCCGTTTGGTTTTAAAAATCTTCAATATATTCAAACAATAGACCAATCAAAAGCACTGAATCATCATAATAAACCTTGTATAATTATATCAGCATCAGGTATGATGGAAGCCGGACGTGTAAAACATCATTTGGCAAACAATATAGAAAATCCCAAAACCACTATCTTAGTTGTTGGATATTGTGCCCCAAATACACTTGGTGCAAAAATAAGCAGAGGTGACAAAATAGTTTCAATATTTGGACAAAGATATGATGTAAAAGCAGACGTAGAGCATCTCGAATCGTATTCAGCACATGGTGATTATAGAGAAATGATTGAATTTTTGAGTTGTCAGAATAAGAATAAAGTGAAAACAATTTTCCTTGTACATGGAGAATATAAAGTACAAGGAAATTATGCCAATAAGCTAAAACAGAATGGATTTAATAAAATCTTAATTCCTGAAGCAAAATCAAGCTATAATTTATAAATAACAATATTTCACTTTGTTTATCTTTAGTTGGAAAGGTATTAACACTAATTTTATAAAATTTTATAAAATTTCAGATTTTAAATCTTTATTGTTTCGTAATATCTGCATAAGTCCTTAATTCCACATTCCTCACACTTTGGTTTTCTGGCAATACAAACATATCTGCCATGTAAGATTAGCCAATGATGTGCAATCGGAATGATGCTTTCTGGAATATATTTAACTAATTGTTTTTCTGTTTCTAATGGGTTTTTCGAATTTGTGGTTAACCCAATTCGTTCGGAAACTCTAAACACATGGGTATCAACTGCCATTGCAGGTTTATTAAAAACTACAGAAGCAATTACATTTGCAGTTTTTCTACCTACTCCATTAAGTTTTTGTAAATCATCAACATCTGAAGGAACTTCTCCATTAAACAGATTAATTAATCCATTTGCCATTCCAATTAAATTTTTCGCTTTATTGTTAGGATAGGAACACGATTTAATTAGTTCAAAAACTTCTTCCTGAGTAGCTAAAGCTAATTCATTTGCATTTGAAAAAATCTTAAAAAATTGCTGAGTAATTATATTTACTCTTTTATCTGTACATTGTGCCGAAAGAATAACAGCCACAAGAAGTTGAAATGGATTTTGAAAAATTAATTCGGTTTCAGCAATAGGAACATTTTTAGTAAAATAATCAATTACAAGTTGAAATCTTTCTTTTGTCTTTAGCATGATTATAAAAATAAAGTGCTGAGATTTTTCTCAGCACTAAGTTTTAATTGTATAAAATTCCAACTTTACCTAAAGTCTTTAAATTTATTATATCCAAAGACTTAGAATAATTTATCAGATTTTGAATAATTTGTTTACTTGGAACAAGATTATTTTCACAATTATTATGTGGAACTTTTGAAATAACATTTTTTCCAACTAAAACTTTTTCAACATAAAAAAAGTAGCTTTTTTTCATAGGCTATGTAATATTTTTTTTAATTATTATACATAGCAAACGTAAAAAAAAAATGATTATTGTATTGAAATTATATTTTTATGTAGTTAGAATTATATTTTTTTCTTTCATCATTTTTCTGATATTTAGTAATGCATAACGCATACGACCTAAAGCTGTATTAATGCTTACGTTTGTCTGTTCGGCAATTTCTTTAAAACTTAAATCAGAATAATGACGTAAGTAAATTACTTCTTTTTGTTCATCAGGTAACAATTCAATTAAACATCTTATATCCTGATGAATTTGTTGTGTTATCATTTTTGACTCAACAGATTCATCATGTATCTTAATAGTTTCAAAAATATCGAAATCAGTTCTGTTTTCAATAGTACTGATTCTTTTATTTTTTCTAAAATAATCAATTGTAAGATTGTGAGCTATTCGCATTGCCCATTGAATAAACTTTCCTTCTTCTTTATAATAGCCTGAACGAATAGTGTTTATGATTTTAATAAAAGTATCCTGAAAAATATCTTCAGCTAAAGCTTTGTCTTTTACAGTAACAAGAATATAAGAAAAAATCTTTTTTTGATGACGGGAAATCAAACATTCCAACATTTGGTGATTACCATCTAAATATTTAGCAATTAATTCATTATCGCTTAAAACATGATCACACATGAAAACCTCCTTTTGTTAAGTTAATAATAAAAAGAGTAAATATTTATTCGATAATAATCCTCCTGTTTTTTAAGATGTTAGTAAAAAGAATATTTATATAAGTTGCAAAGATAATATAATTAAAACATAAAACAACATTTTTCGTTTTTTTTTTTACAATTGTTGATTATTAAATTTTCGTTTTTTATTTTTTAATACCTTTGACGAAATTTTTAATATTGAAAATGAAAGAAGAAAACATTAAATATCAAGACTCTACAGATTATATCTATATTAAAGGAGCAAGAGTACACAATTTAAAAAATATTGATGTTAGTATTCCCCGTAATAAAATAATTGTTATTACAGGTTTATCCGGATCAGGTAAATCATCTCTGGCTTTTGATACGTTATATGCTGAAGGACAACGTAGATATGTAGAAAGCTTAAGTGCCTATGCCAGACAGTTTTTGGGAAGAATGTCTAAACCTGAAGTTGATTATATCAATGGAATTTCACCAGCAATTGCAATTGAACAAAAAGTTAATAATCGCAATCCTAGATCTACAATTGGTACTTCAACAGAGATTTATGAATATTTTAAACTTCTCTTTGCAAGAATAGGTAAAACTTATTCTCCAGTTTCAAACAATGAAGTTAAAAGACATTCAGTATCTGATGTTGTTGATTTTATCATAAATTCTGAAGAAAATTCAAAAGTTATTATTTCTTCACCTTTACTTATCAAACATGGCAGAACTTTTCAAGAGCAATTACAAATAATTATTCAACAAGGTTTTACACGACTAATAGTGAAAAATGAAATTATTAAGATTGATGATTATTTAAATCAAAACAGGAATAATACCTCATTTAAAAATTTAAACACATCTATACTAATTGATAGATTGGTTATAAATAAAGATGATACTGATTTACCTTCAAGAACTGCAGATTCTATTCAAACAGCTTTTTTTGAAGGAGAAGGATATTGCAATGTTGAAATAATATTAAGTAATGAATCGAAAATTACTTCATTTTCAAATCGTTTTGAATTGGATGGAATAAGTTTTGAAGAACCTAGTTTAAACTTATTCAGTTTTAATAATCCTTATGGTGCATGCAAAACCTGTGAAGGATTTGGTTCGGTAATAGGTATTGACGAAGATCTGGTAATTCCAAACAAAGCACTTTCTATATATCAGGAAGCCATTGCATGCTGGAAAGGAGAGAAAATGAGTGAGTGGAAGAATCAATTAATTATGAATGCTTACTTATTTAATTTTCCAATTCATAAACCATATTATGATCTTACTTTAGATCAAAAGGAGTTGTTATGGAATGGAAATGAATATTTTGAAGGAATAAATACTTTTTTTAAATATGTGGAAGAACAAACATATAAAATTCAGTACAGGGTTATGCTTTCAAGATACAGAGGTAAAACTATTTGCCCCGACTGTAAAGGAACACGATTAAGAAAAGATGCAAATTATGTAAAGATAAATAATATTTCTATATCAGAGCTTGTATTAATGCCTGTTGATGAATCAATAATTTTCTTTAAAAACATTCAACTTTCCGATTTTGATTATAAAGTTGCAAAACGATTACTTACAGAAATTATTAACAGATTACAGGTAATTGAAGATGTCGGTTTAGGATACCTATCATTAAATAGATTATCATCAACGTTATCAGGTGGAGAATCTCAACGTATAAACCTAGCCACTTCACTAGGTAGTTCTTTGGTTGGATCAATGTACATTTTAGATGAACCCAGTATTGGTTTACATCCCCGTGATACAGAAAAACTCATCAAAGTATTAAAACAACTGAAATCACTTGGTAACACTGTTATTATTGTTGAACACGATGAAGAAATAATGAAATCTTCTGATTATATTATTGACATTGGTCCTTTAGCAGGTGCTAATGGTGGTGAAGTAGTTTTTGCAGGAAATATTGTTTCTTTGCTAGAAAGCAACAAAGGTTTAACAGCCAAATATTTAAAAGGTGATTTGGGAATTGAAATCCCTAAGGAAAGACGCAAATGGAAAGATTATATTCTTATAAAAGGTGCAAGAGAAAATAATCTAAAGTCAATAGATGTAAAATTTCCTTTAAATGTAATAACAATTGTATCAGGAGTTAGTGGTTCCGGGAAATCAACTTTAGTAAAAACAATCTTATTTCCTGCATTAAAAAAAATATACGGAGGTTTTGGTGAAAAAACAGGAAAATTTGATAAAATAGAAGGTGATATTAATAAGATTATTAATGTAGAGTTTGTTGACCAAAATCCTATCGGAAAATCATCTCGTTCAAATCCAGCAACTTATGTAAAAGCTTATGATGATATTAGAACTTTGTTTTCTGAACAACAATTAGCTAAAATTCGTGCTTATAAACCAGGTTATTTTTCTTTTAATATTGAAGGGGGAAGATGCGAAGAATGTGAAGGCGATGGATTTGTAAAAATTGAAATGCAATTTATGGCAAATGTTACTTTGATTTGCGAAAGTTGTGGTGGAAAAAGGTTTAAAGATGAAGTACTGGACGTAAAGTTTAAGGAAAAGAATATTACCGATATTTTAGAAATGACCGTAAATCAGGCTTTAGATTTTTTTAGTGGAAATACAAAATTAAATGCATTAGAAAACAAAATTATTCAAAAATTACAACCATTAGCAGATGTTGGTTTGGGATATATTAAATTGGGACAAGCATCAAGTTCATTAAGTGGTGGTGAGGCACAACGTATTAAATTGGCATCATTTCTTACTAAAGGATTTTCAGATAAACCAACTCTTTTCATTTTTGACGAACCAACAACAGGATTACATTTTCATGATATAAATAAACTAAAATCAGCTTTTGATGCACTTATAAACAATGGACATACGGTAATCGTTATCGAACACAATATGGATATAATTAAATGTGCTGATTGGATTATTGATCTGGGTCCAAGTGGTGGTAAAAATGGTGGAGAAGTGCTTTTTGAGGGCTTACCAGAAGATCTGATAAATATAGAAAGTTCTTTTACCGCCAAATTTCTTCAAAATAAATTAGCAAATTAATCAAATTACATTAAATATGATTAAAATTATATTGAACTATAAATACAAATGGCAATTTTTATTAATCTCTATTGTTTTTATAACATTTTTCAATACATTAAATAATGATTTTACGAATTGGGATGATCCGTATTATGTTACAGATAATCAACTTATAAAATCTATTAGTCTAAACAATATAAAACAAATTTTCAATCAGGAATTTACAGGCACCTATGTTCCTCTTTCAATTCTTTCTTTCGCAATCGATTACAAAATAGGTGGACAAAATCCTTTTATTTATCATTTTACAAATTTGCTATTACATTTAATAAACGTACTTCTTGTATTCTATTTTATCAGAAATCTTATTTCAAATGATATAAAAGCCTTTATTGTAGCTTTATTGTTTGGTATTTCCACAATGCAAGTTGAATCGGTTGCCTGGATTACAGAACGAAAGGATTTGCTTTATACTTTTTTTTATTTAATTGCTTTAATTCAATATATCCGATTTAGTGATAATAAAAAGTATAAATATCTTTTTTACACTTTTGTGTTTTTTATACTCTCTTTATTTTCGAAATCGCAAGCTGTTACACTTCCTATAGTGTTAATTGTTATTGATTTATATAAGAATGCTGATTTAAAAAATAAGAAAATCTGGATAGAAAAAATACCATTCATATTACTTTCGGTTATTATAGGTATAATTGCTATTAGCTATTCAAAATCAGCATTTTCGGAAGGAATGAACTATACCTTGTTTGAAAGAATAATTTTATCTGGAAATGCATTTTTTCTGTATTTAATAAAATTAATAGTACCCTACAATCAATCCGCAATTTATGCCTACCCATTTAAAACCGGAGAAACTTCATTCATATCAATATTATTTTCAATATTGACACTTGTTTATTTATATATAATTTATTTTTCTTATAAAAGGAATAAAATTGTTTTTTGGGGACTTCTGTTTTTCTTAATTAACATTACTTTGATGCTGCAGGTTTTTCCTGTTGGAATTGCTTACATGGCAGATAGATTTAGCTATCTTGCATCAATTGGTATTTTTTTGCTTATTGCTGAATTCTATTTTTATATATTGTCTGTTTTCCCAAAATTTAAAAATATATTTTTTGCAATTGCATTGATATATTTGCATTTATTGGGTTTAAATACAATTGTTAGAAATGATGTATGGGCTAATAGTATAACTTTATGGGATGATACAATAGCCAAAAATCCAACTGAAGCTACAGCCTATATTAATAGAGGAAATGCAAATAAAAAATTAAATAAATTTAAAGATGCAAATGCAGATTATACAAAAGCAATTATAATTAATCCGAAAATTCCTGAGGCTTTTTTTGCAAGAGGTGTACTTTATGCAAGTTTAAACCAAACAGAAGAAGCATTAAATGACTATAAAAGTACTTTACAAATAAATCCAAAATATATTGAAGCCAATATTAATTTAGGGAATATTTATCTCAATCTGAGAGAATATAGTAATGCCTTAAATGAATTTAATAAAGTACTGAATATCAATAAAGAATACTATAAAGCATATATTGGCAGAGGTAATGTAAAAATGCAATTAAACGATTTAAAAGGTGCATTGGAAGATTATAATTATGCTCAAAATTTAAAACCAGATGATGCAGAAATATACTATAACAGAGCAAATGCTAATGTAAGTCAAGGAAATTTGCAAGCTGCTATAATTGACTATAATTATGCAATAAAATATAATCCTTCGATAGCTCAATATTATTCAAACAGAGGAAATACGAAGTTTTATTTAAAAGATATGCAGGGAGCTTTATCCGATTTTAACTCTGCGATCAATATTAATCCAAATATTCCTGATTATTATTACAATAGAGGAAATGTAAAATTGTATTCAAATGATTTTCAGGGTTCTATTTCAGATTATAATCAATGTATTTATTTAAATCCTAAAACAGCAGAAGCATATCATAAACGTGGATTTGCACATTTGCAAACTGGAAATAAACAAAACGCATGTGAAGATTTTAATAAAGCATTACTATTGGGTTTGACTAAAGCCGAAAATGAAATAAATAAATATTGTAAATAAATGGAAAACAATTGGTACAACGAACTACCTTTAGCAATTACTGTTTGTAATAAAGAAGGTAAAATTTTATATATGAACAAAAAATCTGCTTCTACTTTTGAAAAATACGGTGCTGATAAACTTATTGGAAGTAATGTTCTTGATTGTCATCCTGAACCAGCAAAATCGATGCTTGAAAGTATGTTGGTAACTGAAAATACTAATTCATACACGATTGAGAAAAATGGAATAAAGAAACTTATCTATCAAACACCATGGTATGAAAATGATGTTTATATGGGTTATGTTGAATTATCATTAGTTATTCCTATGGAAATGAAGCATTTTAAAAGAAGTTAAAATTGATATTATTTCTGTCTTACTAATTCTGCACTTATTTTTTGGTTAATAATAAGTGGGACTTGTTCTATTGTAACATTGCTAGTATCAAGGCCTAATGATCTTACTTCGCTTATTCCGAATTTCTTTATAAAAGAATATATATCCATAACAAATTGCTTAAATGGTGCAAAATCAAAATCATAATTTTGAATTCTATCAATTATAATAAATTTAAAATCAGCCATTATGTTGAAATGACGCAACGAATGATAATGGCTAGAAATATCAATTTCATTATTCATTGCCATTTCTTGAATAACTTGTTTGAAATATAGGTTTACTCTAGGTTGAATCTTAAAACCAAGATTCAGATCAACTCTATATAAAATTCTTGGAATCAAGTTATTAACCTTATAACTCATTTCAAAAGGCTCATCAACTATGGCAACATGAACTAACCAATAAACATCTGCTCGCTTAGGTTGCTTGTTAAAGATTGAATATAATATTTTTGATTCTATTTCTGATTTTTTGTTTGCTCTGGTAATATAAACTAAATTTGTTGAACACTTAGGTATTGATTCATCAGAATGAAGACTTTTAAGAACTTCAAGATGTTTATCTATATTTACAAATTCAATAAAGCTATTCTTTATTCTTCGTCCATGAAACCAAATATACATTACAACAAACAACACACTGGCAATAAAAAGTGAAACCCAACCTCCATGAATAAATTTATTTAAATTTGCTATTAAGAACGACCCTTCAATTGAAAGATAAATTAATAAGAATATGACAACTAAATAGTTGGGTAAATGATGATGATGCAAAAAAACGCCCAAAAGAATGGTTGTCATTAACATGGTAATTGTTATTGATAATCCATAAGCGGCTTCCATATTGGAAGATTCTCCATTAAAATAAAAAATTACAAATAAACAACTGAAATACAGCATCCAATTAATACTTGAAATATACATTTGTCCTTTAACATCAGTTGGATATTTTATCTTAATTTTTGGCCAGAAATTTAAGGAAATTGCTTCACTTATTAAAGTAAATGAACCACTTATTAATGCTTGACTCGCAATAATTGCTGCTATTGTTGATATTACAATTCCGGTTATTAAAAACCAGGAAGGCATTATAGCAAAAAAGGGATTACTTGCTCTTACCAAACCTTCATTATTACTTAATATCCAAGCACCTTGTCCCAAATAATTTAAGATTAAGGATGTTTTAACAAAAATCCATGTTATGCGAATATTTTTAATTCCACAATGCCCTAAATCAGAATACAAAGCTTCAGCTCCGGTTGTACATAAAAAAACCGCTCCCAAAAGTAGAAACCCATTTGGATTATCAGTTAAGAACTTATAGGCATAATAAGGGTTAAAAGCATGAAATATAGTTGGATATGTTATTATTTGTGAAATGCCCAGAATAGCTAACATTAAAAACCAAATAAACATCATTGGTCCAAATGATTTTCCTAAAAATTTTGCTCCAAATTTCTGTATAAAAAACAAAAAAGAAATTATTATAACAACAATTGGAATAACTTTAACTTCTGATGAAAAAATTCTTAAACCTTCAATTGCTGAAGTAACAGTAATAGATGGAGTAATTATTCCATCAGCTAATAATGAACATCCACCAATAATTGCAAAAATATAAGCCCATTTAGCTCGTTTCCTAATTAATGCAAATAACGAAAAAATTCCCCCTTCACCTTTATTATCTGCACGCAATGTAATAATAATATATTTTACAGTAGACTGCAAAGTTAAAGTCCAGATAACACATGATATTGCTCCGAAAATATTTATTTCACTTAATACAGAACTACCAGCTATAATTGCTTTTAAAACATATAAAGGAGAAGTTCCAATATCACCATAAACAATACCTAAAGTAATTAAAAGACCGGCTGCACTAAGCTTATTAATTTTTCCGTGAGCCATTTTTTCTGTTTTCATTTTTATCAAACTACTTTTTTGCAAATTTTTGTTTAAAAATAGCTATTAAGGTTGGTAATAATGAAATAAAAATTATAGTAAGTACGATTTTAGAAAAATTTTCTTTTCCCCAATTTGGATTATTGAAAAAATAGCTACCTATTTCTACAACAAAATAGCCAAACCATATAAAAATATTTACCCACAATATATTGCCAATTACACTAAAAGAAATAAATCTTATATATTTCATTTCTCCAACACCAGCAACAAATGGAGCAAAAGTTCTTATTATAGGTAAAAACCTGGCAATTATAAGTGTTTTGCCTCCATGTTTTTCGTAAAACAAATGGGTTTTATCTAGGTATTCTCTTTTAATAAGTTTATAATTTTTTTCATATACTTTTTTTCCAAGTAATTTTCCAATAAAAAAATTAGTATTATCCCCGGTAAAAGCAGCAAGCATTAATATTGCAATTAATAGACCTACACTTAATGGATTTCCCTCCATTGCAGCTATTGTACCTGCAGCAAATAACAATGAATCACCTGGCAAAAAAGGAGTAACAACCAAACCGGTTTCACAAAAAATAATCGAAAATAAAATCAGGTAAGTCCATGTTTGATAATCCAATACCCATTCGTAAAGATAATTATCAATGTGAAGAATAAAATCGAGTAATTGATGAATGATATCCATTTGAATTAAATTTTTAAGAACGGGCAAAAGTATGAAAAAATATTATCCTAAAATCAATCTGAGTAATAAAAATAATAATCCTGCTAAAATAACGGTTACAGGAATTGTAACTAACCAAGCAATCGCTATATTTCTAACCGTTTTCATTTGTAAATTTCCTTTACCACTTTCTGCTACCATAGATCCAGCAATACCCGAAGATAAAACATGAGTTGTACTCACTGGCAAGCCTAACCAGGTAGAAACACCAATTGTACTTGCAGCTACTAACTCGGCACTGGCACCTTGAGCATAAGTTAAATGTGATTTGCCGATTTTTTCTCCGATAGTTACAACTATTCTCTTCCAACCAACCATAGTACCTAAACCAAGCGATAATGATACCATCAAAATAACCCACCATGGAGAATATTCTGTATATGATTTAATACTTTTCAAATCTGTTTTTAAGGAGTCGAATTCTGCTTTTGTTGCATTTAATAATACTTCGGAGCCATATACTGAAAGAATCTTTTCTGTTTTTTTTGTTATTAAAATTATGTCTTTACGAGTTTCAAAATGCTTATTGTCCGATAATTCTATAAATTCTTTTTTATTAACCAAAATTTCTTTTAATGAATCAATTTTATCATTAATTACAGCATACGTAGCTTTTTCTTCTTTATTTAATTTTGATATATCTACTTTACTAAGAGTTAATTCAACTTTATTAACTTTATTTAAAAGTGTTTCTGGTTTTTTTGTATGATCGATTGCAAACCTAACTGGTACAATACCAATTAAAATAATCATTATAAGACCAACACCTTTTTGACCATCATTAGAACCATGTGAAAAACTTACACTTGTACAAGTTAATATTAATATAGAACGAATCCATAAAGGTGGAGCTTTCTTTGTTGGTGGTTCTTTGAATATAATTTTATTTTTTACTAATCTTTTCAATAAATACATTAAACCCAATGCCATTCCAAAACCAAAAACCGGAGAAATTAATAGAGACAAACCTACATCCTGAACTTTTTGCCAATTAAGAGCTATTGCATGACTTCCAGGCAATAGCATATAAGCTAATCCAACTCCAAATATTGAGCCTAAAAGAGTATGTGAACTTGAACAAGGAATTCCAAAATACCAGGTACCTAAATTCCAAATAATAGCAGTTAAAATAAGAGCTAAAATCATAGCCATGGCATGATATATATTCTGATCAATCAATGCTTCTGTTGGCAACAAATTTACAATTCCCATAGCAACAGCTATTCCACCAACATTTACACCAATAAAATTCCAAAGACCTGACCAAACTACAGCTACATTTGGCTTTAATGAATGAGTATAAATAACTGTAGCTACTGCATTTGCAGTATCATGAAAACCATTGATAAATTCAAAAGCAACTGCTGCAAGTAAGCAAATCAATAAAAGTATTGTTAAACCTAAATCTAATCCGAACATAATATTTATTATTAATACTTTAAGATAATAATTAACTTTCTAATTATAGAATAAAATTAAATATATCCTAAAAAATACATTTTGCAAATTTGAGTTTTTTTTTATAATTAATCACTATTTCTTAGTAAATTTGCAAAAAGTTTTTTTAAATTATCAATAAAAAGAAAAAATGGAACAAAACAATTTAAAGGAAAAGAAGCTGAAACTCAAAAAAAAACTATTGGTTATCAGAGATATACTATTAGTGATGATGGCAATATTTTTTATTATCATTGGATTTATGTATGGAATTGATAATGGTAAAGCTGCTGGTGATTCTTTTCAAAATGTAAGATATGGAATGTTTTCATTTTCATTAATAATTTCATCAACTTTGATTATTATTTCTGTTTATAATAGAAAGAAACACAAATAAATAACAAAGATTTTTTAGTTTGCTTTTTTCAACTATAGTAATTTTTTATAAAATATAAGGTGTTTTATGATCCATTTAAAATGCCTTAATATTTTCCTTATCAATTAATGAAAAGGATCGTTTAAGCAAAAATGGAGTTACTACTGTTGTAATTATACCCATTAAAACAAGAATTGAAAAAAGAGGGATATCAATAAATCCATTTTGCAAAGCAATATTAGCAATTACTAATTCCATTATTCCTCTGGCATTTAATCCAACTCCTAACGTAAAAGATTTGAAATTTGAAAGTTTAGCCATCCTACCACCTAAATATCCCCCTAAAATCTTACTGATAAAAGATGCAGCAATAACTATCAACAATAAATACATATTATTAATTGAAAGAAAATTAAATTCAACTCCCATTGCAGCAAAAAAGATTGGTGCTAAAAAACCCATAGTAATACTGGAAGTATTTTTCTGAACCGCTTCGAAATTTTCTTTACCCAACATTTCACGAGGCAGTAATATGGCTCCGAAAAAAGCTCCTATTACAAAGTGTAATCCAACCAATTCAGACAAACTAGCAAAAATTAATACAAAAACCATTATCATGGCAAACAAAGATTCTTTACCTTTTAGATAAATAAGAAAAGATTCAAATTTACGATTTAAAAAAGTTACCTTTTCTTTTGCAATATTAAATAAGCGATATGCAACAACCATTAAAAACATAAATAACAATACTTTTAATACAGAAAAGATAATTGTAAATGTAAGTTCTTTAATGTTTGCACTGCTTTCTTTAAAATCTAAAATAACACCCAAAATAAGTAATGCAACCACATCATTAAAAATAGCAGCAGAAATTATTTTTTGTCCAATAT
>CAZYEM010000078.1:0-15481 GCA_964646395.1 uncultured Bacteroides sp. | reverse complement strand
TGGTTTATTTCTTTATTCTGAAACCATTGAATATCGAATTTATGCAAACCATTTCGTTTATTCTGGTTATTGCCTTTTTGGTGCAGGTAGTTGAAATTATTCTTAAAAAAGCTGCACCTTCATTGTATCAGGCTTTAGGTATTTATCTGCCATTAATTACTACCAATTGTGCGGTTTTGGGTATTGCAATTCTGGCGGTTCAGAAAGAATATAATATGGTAATGAGTGTAGTGTATGCAAGTGCCATTGCAGTTGGTTTTACCCTTGCTTTGGTTCTGATGGCTGGTATTCGTGAGCAACTTGAAAATACCGGATATCCCAAAGGAATGAAAGGTTTTCCTATTTCATTGATAACTGCTGGATTATTATCACTGGCATTTATGGGATTTGCTGGTTTGGTAAAATAATATCAAATGGGATTAAATAAAAAAGGATTGACAGGTTTGTGTCAATCCTTTTTTATTAATATGCTTTTTACTATAAAAAATTATGCTTTTACAGAATCATTTGCTGCCTTGTTCTTTTCTTCAAAACTTTTAATTAAATCTTCAGCAGGAATTCCTAAATGCTCAATAGCTGCTTTTGCAGATGAAGTAAGTTCATTTTCAGGATATTTACTGATAAATTCCTTATAAGCATCTTCCGCTTTTTTAAGCTCATTGGTCATATTTTCATATATAAATGCTTTTAAAAATAAACAATCCGGAATCTTTGAAAAATTAGGATAATCTGCTCTTATTCTGTCTAATAAGCCAATAGAAAGTTCATAGTTGGATATATTCATCGAAATATCCGATGCTTTGAAAAGATAAATGGGTGACAAACTATCTATTTTATATTGGTCAGCGTAATCAATGTATAAATCAATCAATTGTTGTGCTTTTGTACTGTCAATTTTAGCAGTAGTTGATAAAAGCTCTTTTTCAAGTTGATTGATTTTTGCAATGGTTTTGTCTTTTGATGGTTTACAAGCAATTATTGCTAAACCTGTAATTAAAACTAAAGAAATAATTCTTATTTTTTTCATTTTTATAAAGTTTAATTATTTAACTATTTATTTTTTTCTGTATTGAAATGGAAATTTCATTCGATAATCCACTTTAATATTTCCCTTGGAAATATCTGTTAATTTACGTTTTAGCAACATTTTTTTCAATGGTGCTAATCTTTCTACAAATAGTATTCCTTCCAGATGGTCATATTCATGTTGTATAATACGAGCTGCTACTCCATCGAATTCTTCTTCAAACTGATTGAAGTTTTCGTCGCAGTATTGTATTCTTATTTTTGGTTTTCGCAAAACATCTTCCCGTATATCCGGAACGCTCAGACAACCTTCGTTAAAAGCCCATTCAGTGCCTGTTTCTTCAAGAATATGAGCATTAATCATCACTTTTTTAAAATCTTTTGTTTCCGGAAAATCTTCTGAATATGGAGTTGCATCAATAACAAGAAGTCTTATGGATAAGTCAACCTGAGGTGCTGCAAGTCCTACACCTTTAGAGTAATACATGGTTTCAAACATGTTTTTGATTATTTTATCCAATTCAGGATAATTTTTGTCAATATCCTGAGCAACTTTTTTCAATATCGGATGGCCATAAGCGGTTACTGGTAAAATCATTGTTTAATATCTGTTTTTTGTTTCTAAATACGACTGCAAAATAATGCAGGCACTAATAGTGTCAATCATTTCCTTATTTTGACGGTCTTTTTTTTTCAATCCGGCTGTTAACATCGTTTGTGATGCTATTTTTGAAGTAAAACGTTCATCAATCCTTTTTACTTCAATTTCCGGAAATAGTTTTTTTAATTGTTTAATAAATGGTTCGATAAATTTAGTAGATTCTGATGGCAGATTATTCATTTGTTTGGGTTCTCCAACCACAAAACAATCAACTTTTTCTTTCGAGATATAATCTTTCAGAAAGCTTAGAATATCTTTTGCAGCTATAGTTGTCAATGAATTTGCAATAATTTGCAATTCATCAGTAACAGCAATTCCAACTCGTTTCTGACCATAATCTATTGCTAAAATTCTTCCCATTTTTGTTTTTTGCAAAATTAATGGTTTTATTTATACAATAATATTATACTTTATAAATTTATTTATTTTTTCAAATTAATTGAAATAGGTATTTAGAATTTTAAATTGCTGTTTAGATTTTCAGTTTATTAAAATCAAATTTAAAAACAGCGATAAATATGTTTAATTCATTGATAATAAATTTTATAAGTACGAAAAAAATGAAATTTTATTTATTTATAAAATGAAATTTGTTTTTGGGTTTAAAAATTCGTATATTTGTGGTTCTTATCATTTTATTAGCTTATTTTATTAAAAATATGTAAAATGAAAAAGCTAAATAAAAATCAAAAAAATTGGGCAATTTTAATTATTCTCATTTATATTTTTGGTTTTAACCAAAATATTAATGCCCAACTTCCTCAGGTTTATGATCTCAGAACCTATAATTTTGTTACAGCTGTTAAAAATCAGGATACCTGCGGATCATGCTGGGCCTTTGCATCTATTGCATCTATTGAATCGGGTTTGCTTAAAAAAGGAATTGGGACTTACAATTTATCAGAGGATAATATTATTGATTGCCATTCATTTGACGAAAGTCCTTGTACCGGAGGGAGTTACTACATGGCTAATGCCTTGTTTGCAAGACATCAGGGGCCATTGCTTACTACAAACGATTCCTATACACCTTTTAGTAAAAATTGTCCATTTTCATATAGTTTGCCACCCTCAATTCCTTTTTATTTAGAAGATATACGATTTCTTCCAAAAAATACAGGAATTGTAAAACAAGCTATTTATAGTAATGGTGCAATTGCAACAACAATGTTTTTTAACATAACTAATTATAATTCAACAACAAATAAATATTATGATAATGTAATTGATTCAACGGATGAAGCTCATTGTGTAACCTTGGTTGGATGGAATGACACCATGTCATTTTCTGGTACTACAAATAAAGGAGGATGGATTGTAAAAGATTCTTATGGTACATCCTGGGCTCAGCAAGGTTTTTTTTATGTTTCTTATTATGATGCTGGTATTTTAACAGAAACTGCTTATTTTCCAACAATATACGATATTCCACTTTCAAGCAATAAATCAAATGTTTATTATCATGACTATTATGGATGGGTCGACAACTATGGCTTTTCTGGTAGTAGTAGTAGTAGTAATATTGCTTATGGTTTAGTTATTTATACCATTACACCATTTTCTGGAGTTGTAGTTCCTCAACAGATAAAGAGAATAGGGACTTATGCTGTTGCAGATAGTACTACATTAACTATTGATATTTACAAAACATATTCAGGAGGTGCTTTGTCTGATTTAATTGCTTCTAAAACTCAATTTTGCGAATTTAAGGGTTTCTATACATTTTCCTTTTCTTTACCTACAGATACTATTAATACAATTATTTATATCAAAGCCAAATATCAAACTCCATCAACTAACACAAAACCAATTCCTGTTGAAAAATATGAAGCATATCATACAACAAATATTTCTCTTTCGTCAAATAGTTGTTATATAAGTTCAGATGCTCAGAATTGGGTACTTACCGGTACCGGAAGTAATTATGCATTCGACCTTTGCATAAAAATGTTTACAGAAGATGCACCTAAAAGTATATTTTTAGTAAGTGATGATACTATTTGTGCTGGAAAAACTATTAATCTTAAGGATTCTACAATTGTCAAGGATAGTATTCAATGGTTTATTAATTCTATTTATTATAATAATTCTTCAATGAATAATATTACATTTAATACAACCGGTCAATATACCATTTCATTAGTAGCACATTTAGGCAAAAATACCGATACTTCTTATAAAATTATTTATGTATTGCCATCTCCTACAGCCCCAATTATTTCTCAGTCAGTTGATACGTTGGTTTCAACATTTGCTTCAACATACCAATGGTACGATTCTTTTGGCATTCTTTTAAACGATACCAATCAAAAGTTAATTCCTTCTCAAAACGGATCGTATTTTGTTAAAATTACAAATCAGTATGGTTGTATTGCTCAATCATCAGCATTTTCATTTATTTCTTCAAACTGTACTCCGGTTAACGTAATTAATCAACCTAATAAATATCAATCATCCTGTTCACCTTCAGTTGGTTTTACTCTTACAACAGTTGCAAATGGAGCTAATCCAATTAACTATCAATGGCAATATAAAAAAGATAGCTTATGGGATAATGTTGAAGATGGTACTCCATCTGGTTCATTATATTTGAATGAAAATACAACTTCTTTGTCTGTAAGCGGAATTTATACTGCTGATACACATCAATATCGTTGCTTGTTAACTAATTGTGGAGGATTATATTCAGATTCTACAACTATAGCAAACATTATTGTATTTAAAATTCCTGATTCACCTGTAATTTCTGTAACTCATCCAAGTTGTATTTTAGGAACCGGTTCAATAACAATAACAAGTCCAACAGGTACAGGGTTTTCTTATAGTATAGATGGAATAAATTATTCAAATACTACAGGCATTTTTTCTTCAGTAACTCCAGGATTATATAATATTGTTGTAAAAGATTCAAACAATTGTATATCTGATTCAGTAAGCGATACAATCAATAACCAACCTAATTCTCCATCAAAACCAATTATTGTTATAACTGAACCTGATTGTAATAATGCTAAAGCCATAATCACAGTTACTTCCGACACTATTGGTTTAAGTTTTAGCAATGATGGAGTAAATTATGCTAATACTTCAGGAATATTCAATGATATTGCAGCAAATAGCATTTATAGTATTACCTCAAAGAATGTTAGCGGATGTATTTCTGCTGCAGATACAGGCACCATTGGTTTGCAGCCTATTACACCTTCTGCTCCAGTTGTTAATGCCGCTACATTAATTACAGCAAACAGTTTTACAGCAAACTGGGATACAGTTAGTGGAGCAGTAAGTTATCTACTTGATGTTTCAAAAAGCAATAATTTTGTAAACTTTGTTTCAGGATATGAGAACTTGATAGTTACCAATGGAAACTGGCAAAATGTAAATGGTTTAACAAGTAATACTACCTATTATTACAGAGTTAGAGCCAGTAATTCTATTTGTAGCAGTATAAATTCTGATTCTGTTATAATCACTACTTTAAGTTTACCTTCTGTTTCCACAACATCAATTAGTAATTTAACAAAAGATTCTGCACAGAGTGGCGGAAATATTACAGCTGATGGTGGTTCAAATATAACAGCACGTGGTGTTTGCTGGAATCAAACAGGTAATCCAACATTAGCTGATAGTTATACTTCAGATTCAATAGGTTCAGGAACTTTTATTTCAACTATTCCCGGTTTGTATAGTGGTTATACTTATTATTTAAGAGCTTATGCAACAAATGCTGTAGGTACTGCTTTTGGAAATCAATATTCTTTTACTACAATTGGAAGTAATGAATTAACGGTTACTAATACTTATGATTCAGGTTATGGCTCTTTACGTGATGCGATTTTATATATTAATAACAATGGAAAAATTTTATTTTCAAATTCTATAGATGGTCAAATAATTACATTAATTTCGGGAACATTGTCTGTAAATAAAAATATTACTTTAAATAACAGTAATCATATTGCAGGAATAATTATTAATGGAAGTGGTGATAATCTGACAATACAATCTGGTAATAAAATAATTATTGATACAAATAGTAAGATAACAATAAAAGGGATAATAAAAAATAATGCTGGTATTAATGGTTTGGTAATTGCTTCAGGAGCATCATTTATTCATAATACAACTAATTTGCATGCAACTGCCGAGCTTTACCTCACTAAAGGCTGGCATTTGTTTGGTTCACCCTTTATTAAAAATTCGAATTCTTCTCTATCAAATATTATTCCTTTGGGAGGAAATATTAAAATGAAATCTTATAAGAATGGAAATGGTTGGAATTCAACAATTTCTTCTTCTAATTTCCAATTTACACCTAATGTGGGATATGCTGTAAATCCATCAATTACATCAACAGTTTCTCTTAGTGGAGTTTTGTTTTTAAATCCTAATAATTATTCAAATTTAAATTCTTATTCCTATTTATTAACTTATAATTTTACCTCTCCATTTTCATCTTTAAATGGATGGAATTTGTTAGCTAACCCTTTCACTTCATATTTGAACTGGAATTTATTAGGTAAGTACAATGTTAATAATACTCTCTATCTGTGGGACAATACTTTGAATCCATATATTTCTCCTATAACTAATAATTCTTACTTTAGAACATATAATGGATTATCAAATGTAGGAGTTCCTTCGGGAACATCTCCTTATATCGCTCCATTTCAAGGATTTTTTGTAAAAACTAACTTCTTTTCTCCAAAACTAACTTTTTATTTATCAGCCAGAACTCATAATATTACAACATTTTATAAAGATGCTTCAACAGAAATAGTTCTAAGATTGAAACTTGAATCTGATGAATGTATTGATGAACTGGTAATTTGCAGAAATCAATCTGCAAAAAATGAATATGATAATTATGATTCAGACAAAATGTTGAATGAAAGTTGTTTAGAGTTTTGTTCTACAACTTCAACTGGTGAAAAACTAACAATTAATGCTATAAATAATTTCGATATTTCTATTCCTTTGGTGTTTAATGAGAATATTAAGAAAAAAGCGAAGATTTCCGCTTTTGAATTAGAATCTTATGAAAAGGTTTATCTGGAAGATAGGTATAAAGCAAAGCTAATAAGTTTGTCTGAAAATACTGAATATGAATTCGAAAGCAATTTATTAGATAATCAAGGAAGATTCTTTGTAAAATTCGGAAACAGTGTAATGAAATTAGTAAATTCAGAAATTAAAGTTTATGTAAATGATAATTTATTAAATATTATTGCTCAGACTGGTGAAATTATTGAATTTGTGGAAATATATTCATTAACAGGAAATTGTATTTACAAAACTAGTTGCAATAATAATTTGTTTAAAATAAAATTGGAATTAGCTCCAGCAATTTATCTTATAAATATTAAAACTAATTTAGGTTATAAAAATGAAAAAGTTACTTGGAAATAGATCGTTTATAAAAGGTTTTAATCAATAATTTTTGTTTAATAAACTCAACTAATGGCTGATAATTTATAATAAACATAGCTGCTAAAGTAGTTTGAATTATCATTTGTAATAAGATTTTTGGTATTTGTAATTTTCGGAATCTTGCTTCAAAAGCAATGATATTAAAATTCAATTTTTTTCTCTTCTAAAAGCTGCAAGATTTTTATTAGTGCTTTATTAATAAACAGTTGCACATTTTATCTTCTTATAATTATTTAATAAGCATTAATGTAATTCTTGTGGAATAAAATTAAATCAGCGGATATTTATGGTAGCTTATTATAACAATAAGCATAGTTAAGCAAACTTTCCCTTAGCTTTAATGAATTTTAAATAATAGCATTTTTTGTTTATTTCACTGGCAATTAATAAGATTTAAAGGTTTCAATCCAAAAAAGTCGTTTAATTGTTTTTAACAATGTTATAAAACATCAAATTTTATACTTTTGCAAAATTATTTTTTCTATGAAAAATTTCTTTATATCTTTATTAAAATATGTTGTCTTTTGGTTTGCAATCTTTTTTCTGCAACGTAATATTTTCTTGTTTTATTTTTATAAATCAAACCATTTTTCATTTAGCGAATGGATTTTAAGCAATTTATATTCTTTTCAACTTGATTTGGCAACATTTTGTTATATATTACTCCCACTTTTTATACTTATTATTATTCAGGCATTTACTGAAATTAAAAGAAATAAAAAGTATGTAGCTGTTTATACTTGGATATTTCTTATTATCAGTAATTTTATTTTAATTGTAGATTTAGGATTGTTTGCAGAATGGGGTTTGAAAATCAATCATAAAGCAATTAGTTATTTAGCATATCCTCAGGAAGTTATTAGTTCAACTAAAGTCACACCTCTCTATTTGCTTTTATTTATTTTTATTCTTTTTTCCCTTTTAAGTATATGGTTTTATAATAAGTTTATTAATGTTGATTTTAAGCTAAATATAGTTAAATGGTATAAAAAAACTGTATTGATAATTCTTCTGTTGTTTTCATGTTTTCTTGGCTTAAGAGGTGGTTTGCAAACCTTTCCAATCGATAGAAGTTGGAGCTATTTTTCTGAAAAAACATTACTTAATCAATCTGCTGTTAATAGTTCCTGGAATTTTGTAGCAGCACTTTCCGAGAAAGAAGAATTTGAAGTTAATCCGTATCAGTTTTTTGATAATAATAAATGTAATGCCATTTTTGATTCACTTACTCAGTATGTGAATGATAGTACAATATCAATTTTAAATACAAAAAAACCTAATATAATTTTAGTGTTATTAGAAGGCTGGAGTGCAGAGGCTATGTGGATATTATCTAAAAATACTGAATCCACTCCTCATTTCTCTGAGCTTGCAAAACAAGGTTTGTTATTTACAAATTTCATTTCAACGGGTTTTCGAACAGAACAGGCTTTGGCTGCAATTACAGCAGGTTTTCCATCTCAACCTAAAACTACGATAATCAGAAAGTTTGGGAAATTTGATAATATGCCAAGTTTTGTAAAAGAGCTTTATCAAAATGGTTATCATACTTCTTACTATTATGGTGGTGATTTGTATTTTGCCAATACCGAAGCTTATTTAAAATCAGCTGGATATAAGAAAATTATTGGTCAAAATGATTTTCAATATAAACGTTTTACCGAATGGGGAGCATTTGATGATGAATTATTTGATTATACACTTAATGATTTAAAAAACAATAAGCAACCATTCTTTTCAATGATAATGACCAGCACTTCTCACGAACCATTTACAAAAGAAGTTCCTCAAATTTTTAAAGGAAATGAATCAGTTGATGGTTATTTGAATGTAATGCACTTTTGTGATGAGAGCTTGTTTAAATTCATTGAAAATTCTAAAAAGGAATCTTGGTATAAAAATACTGTTTTTTTAATTGTTACAGATCATACCAGTCGTTTTCCTAATCTGAGACAAAATTATGAAATAGAACGCCATTGGATTCCCTGTTTATTTTATGGACCAGCATTAAAGGATAATTTTAAGGGAAAAAGCATTGATTATCCGGTTTCTCACATTGACTTTCCTGCTATTATTCTATCTCAGCTTGGATTGAAATATGATAAATTTAAATGGAGTAAAAATGTTTTTAATAAAAACTTTCAAACTCCTTGGGCTTTTTATACCTTTGACGAAGGTTTTGGGTTTTTGAAAAATAAAGACAAAATTGTTTATGATTTTAAACTTAACAAACTGATTGTAAAAACAGACAATAAGTCTTTAAACGACAGTTTAACTAAAGAAGGCAAAGCATTGCTGCAAAAATTATTAGACGATTATATTTCATTAAGTAAATAAAAGAATTTTACTCTTAAAGGTTTAAAACCTAGTAAGGGTTGAGTAAATAGAGAAAATAATTAAAAATGGAAAACAAATATAAGGAAATCATAGAGTTAGCCTGGGAAAATCGGGAGTTACTCAATCAAACTGAAACACAGAATGCAATAAGATATTTAATTGAATCATTAGATAAAGGTGATATCCGTATTGCAGAACCTAAAACTGATGGATGGATTGTAAATGAATGGGTTAAGAAAGCAGTTATTTTGTATTTCCCGATTCAGAAGATGCAAACCATTGAAGTTGGACCATTTGAGTTTCATGATAAAATTGGTTTGAAAAATAATTATGAACAACTTGGAGTAAGAGTAGTACCACATGCAATTGCCCGTTATGGTTCTTATGTTGCCAGAGGTGTAATAATGATGCCTTCTTATATCAATATTGGTGCTTATGTAGATAGTGGAACTATGGTGGATACATGGGCAACTGTTGGAAGTTGTGCACAAATAGGGAAAAATGTACATTTAAGCGGTGGTGTTGGAATAGGCGGTGTTTTAGAACCTGTTCAGGCAGCTCCTGTAATAATTGAAGATAATTGTTTTATAGGTTCCAGATGCATTGTTGTAGAAGGTGCTTATATACAGAAAGAAGCAGTGTTGGGTGCGAATGTTGTAATTACAGGATCTACAAGAATAATTGATGTAACATCAGTTGAAAAAAAAGAATATAAAGGATTTGTTCCCGAACGTTCAGTTGTAATACCAGGTTCTTATACTAAAAATTTTCCAGCAGGTGATTTTCAGGTTCCTTGTGCATTGATAATTGGACAACGTAAACCTTCAACTGATTTAAAAACCTCATTGAACAATGCTTTAAGAGATTATGATGTAGCTGTTTGATTCTCTTTCAGACATTCCATAATCTTCTTTTTAAGTTTCCAACAAGTCATTTGTCGCCTGTCTATAGTTTCAGATAGTTTTGAAACTGTGATATCTGGAAGGTTGCAGACTTCATAAGCCAACCTAAAAGCTTCATTTAAAGGTAGCTTACAGCGATGAAACATTGTGTTTGCAGTTGCAGATTCATCGTGCTTGCATTTTGTACATCTTCTTGAAAATAATGATTTCCCTTTGCAAAAATTTGTATTTCCACATTTTTTACATACAAAACCATCTTTCCATTTTTCTTTCGACAGAAATTCTAGGCATTTTTCATTTGAAGAAAAATTATTTTCAAAATCAGTAATTTTTATTTTAATAAATTTCATATTAAAATGAACTTTTTAAATTTAAATATGTTTACAAAATTATAAAAAAAAAGTGATACTAAAGCGATATAATTAAAAAAATAATTATCTTTGCAAAAAAAAATAAAAAGTATGAAAAAAATATCAATGTCTTTGTTTTTAATAGCATTTATAATGCTTGTTAGCTGTAAAGAGAATACAGCTCAAAAAGAAAAAGAAAATACAACACCTGTAAACAAATATGAAAATCAGGGAAAAGTTGTAGTTTTAAACAAAATCTCTTTTATTGATTTAGTGATGGATTTTGAAAAGAACCCTAATAATTGGGTGTTTAAAGGAGAAAAGCCTTGCGTTGTTGACTTTTATGCAGACTGGTGTCGCCCATGCAAAATGGTGGCTCCTATAATGGAAGAACTTGCAAAAGAATATGAAGGTAAAATTAATATTTATAAAGTAGATGTTGATAGTGAAAAAGAATTAGCTGGATTATTTAGTATTCAGAGTATTCCGGCAATATTATTTTGCCCAAAAGAAGGAAATCCAGTATTACAACCAGGTGCTATGTCAAAAGAGCAATATAAGCAGATAATTGATGATATGCTTTTAAAAAAGGCTACAGATACAACGAAATCAGTAAATTAAAAACAATTATATTAAAAAAAATGGAACATTTAACCAAACAAGTCTTCTTAGATAAAGTATTTAACTATGAAGTAAATAAAGAATGGAAATTTGAAGGTGAATTACCTTGTATTATAGATTTTTATGCAGATTGGTGTCAGCCATGTAAAATGGTAGCTCCAATTCTTGAAGAATTATCAAAAGAGTATGAAGGCAAAATTAATATCTATAAAATTGATACAGAAGCAGAACAGGAATTAGCTGGTGCATTTGGTATCAGAAGTATTCCTTCTATTTTGTTTTGTCCAAAAGAAGGACAACCACAGATGGCTGCAGGCGCATTACCAAAAGATTCATTCAAACAAGCAATAGATGAAATTCTTTTAGGCATAAAAGCTTAATGTCAATTTAAAAGAAAATGAAGGTGTAGTAATTGTACTACACCTTTTTTTTTTACTTTTGCAAAAAATAGCAATATCATATTTACTAATAACTCACTGTTTTCAATGATACCATTTTCACCACCACGCATGGACCAACTTATCATAGATGAAGTTGTTGATACTTTAAAATCAGGTTGGATTACTACTGGTCCAAAAACAAAAAAATTTGAAAAACTTTTAACAGCGTATGGAGGTCATCGAACTACCTTATGCGTAAGCTCTGCTTCAGCCGGTTTAGAATTGATGCTCAGATGGTTTGGAGTTAAAGAAGGAGATGAAGTAATAGTTCCGGCATATACTTATTCTGCAACTGCCAATGTTGTTGTTCATTGTGGTGCAACTCCGGTTTTTGTTGATATCAATGATGATTTCAACATTTCTGTTCAGGCTATTGAGAAAGCAATTACTTCGAGGACAAAAGTGATAATGCCAGTTGATATTGGAGGTTATCCGTGTGATTATGATATGATTAATGAATTAGTTAAAAGTAAAAAAATTACAACATTATTTAAAGCTAATTCATCCGAACAAAAAAAGCTAGGAAGAATACTTATTCTTTCTGATGCAGCACATTCAATTGGGGGTATTTACAAAGGGAAAAAGGTAGGAAATCTAACGGATATTACAGTTTATTCTTTTCATGCAGTTAAAAATTTAACTACTGCTGAGGGTGGTGCAATTTGTTTAAATCTGCCTGAACCATTTGAAAATGATGAGATTTATAAACATTTAAATATCAAATCGCTTCATGGACAAAATAAAGATGCTTTAGCTAAAACACAAATAGGTAATTGGAAATATGATATTGTTGAAGCAGGTTATAAATGCAATATGACAGATATTCAGGCAGCAATGGGATTGGTTGAAATTCAGAGATATGATGAGGATATGATAATAAAACGCAAACATATTTTTAATTTATATTCTTCGCTTTTATCTCCATTTGCATGGGCTCAAATACCAGAATATGAAATTATTGATAAGTATTCATCTTATCATGTTTTTTTGTTGCGAATAAATGAAATTTCAGAAATGGAAAGAGATTTAATCATTTCTGAAATTTTTAAAGCAGAAGTAGCTGTAAATGTTCATTTTGTTCCTTTACCATTGATGACTTATTATAAAAATATGGGTTATAATATTCAGGATTTTCCAATTTCTTATAATAATTTTTCAAGAGAAATAAGTTTGCCAGTATATTATGATTTATCTGATGACAATATATATACTGTTGTTGAAGCTGTTGCAAATGCTGTTAAAATTATTAAAGGATGGTAAAACGCTTATTTGATATATTATTTTCATTAATTGGATTTTTAATACTGCTTCCATTTTTACTATTTATTTCAATTACTATTGTTTTAGATTCAAGGGGAGGTATTTTCTACAGGCAATTTCGGGTAGGAAAAAACAATATTGATTTTAAAATATATAAATTCAGAACCATGAGAACCGGTTCTGATAAGAAAGGTCTCTTAACTATTGGAGATAAAGATAGTAGAGTTACCAACGTAGGATACTTTTTGAGAAAATATAAAATTGATGAACTGCCGCAATTACTTAATATATTAGTTGGAGATATGAGTTTCGTTGGACCTCGTCCGGAGGTTCGAAAATATGTAGATTTATATAATCAGGAGCAATTGAAAATATTATCGGTACGTCCTGGATTAACTGATTTTTCATCTCTGGATTTTATCGATGAAAGTGAAATATTAAGTCAATCTTCTAATCCTGAAGAAACATACATTCAGGAAATTATGCCGGCTAAATTAGAACTATGCAAGAAATACATAATAGAGCAATCCTTTAAAACTGATACTAAGATTCTTTTAACGACAGTTTTAAAAATATTAAAAAAATAATTTTCAATAATTTATTATTTTAATGTTAAAGTATTAAAATAGATTTATAATTTTGTATATTTGTAAACTTTTTATTATTTATAAAATAAAAGCAAAAAATCTATTACAAATAAAAATCTTATTACATTAATAAATAAATAAATACAATAGAATTATGAATCAAAAAAAATTATTTTCTACGAAATTATCAACAATTTTAATTTTGTTGTTGATGTTTGCATTTACATCCAAGGTTAATTCACAGATCTTAATTGAAAATTTCGAATATAGTGTTGGAGCACAAATAACTGCAAATGGATGGACAGCTCAAACAGCTGGTGCAGGAACAAATCCAGTTTCTGTTATACCAGCTTCTCTTTCTTATTCAGGTTATTCTGCTTCTGGGATAGGTAATATGGTTTCAATTATTGGAGCTGGAGAAGATGTTTATAAGTCATTTCCAGCAGTTACATCAGGTACTCTGTATACTGCTGTAATATTAAATTTTTCATCAGTAACTACAACAGGTGATTACTTTATGCATTTTATTGGAAGTTCTGCTACAAATTTTATTGGAAGATTATTTATAAAAAAGGATGCCAATAATAAATTGGCATTTGGATTGATGAAAAATTCCGGAGGATCAACTCCTTATACTGCTTATGATTATGACTTAAATACAGATTATCTTGTAATATTAAAATATACTTTTAATTCTTCAACAACAACAGATGATGTTGCAGAAATATTTATTAATCCTGCAAATTTAGGTTCAGAACCAGCAATTTCAACATTCTCTCAATCAATTAATACCGATGCTACACAATTATCAGGGATTGGAATACGTCAGGGTGGAGCAACTGCGGCACCAGCAGCTAAAATTGATGGAATAAGAGTTGCAACAACATGGTCAGATGTAATAGGTGCTCCTACATTGCCCCCTGTTTGGACTTCCGGCTGGCCAAAATCTGAAAATGCTACAAATAATGGATTTACAGCAAAGGTAAATATTGATATTCCAGGAAATGCTTATTTTGTAGTTTTACCAAATAGTGCAACAGCTCCATCTGCAACACAAGTTAAAGCAGGACAGGATGCCAATGGAAATACATTAGCTGCAAATTTAAGAGATACAATTATCTGTGCTTTAGGCAATACAGAATATACAAGTAATATTACGGGATTATCAGCTGCGACTACTTATAATGTATATTTTATAGCAGAAAGTAATTCATCCTTACTTCAGGCTACACCAATTATGATTACACTTACAACTACATCAGGATCAGTAGTTCCTGTTGTTTCTAATCCAACATCTTCGTCAATTACTTATAATACTGCTATTTTGGGTGGTGATATAACAAGTGATGGCGGCTCACCTATATTAAGCAGAGGAACTGTATGGAGCACTACAGCAGGTGTTACTATAAGCAATAATTATTTAGAAGAGGGTGTTGCTTCAACTGGAATATTTACTCATCAGAGAACAGCTCTCCCGTCTAAAGCACAAATATTTTATAAAGCTTTTGCTACTAATCTTGTAGGGACTTCATTGACGAGTGAAAGCAGTTTTTTTACATTGGGTGAAAAACCTGTTTCTCATGTTGCTACTTTTACAGCAATAGCAACTTCAACAACTCAAATTGATTTAACTTGGATTGTTCCTCCAGTTCTTATTGCCGATGGGTTTTTAATAATAAGAAAACAAGGTGCAACTGCACCAACAGGTTTACCTGTTGATGCTACAGGTTATACAATTGGTTCAACTATTGGAGATGGAATAGTAGCAGCAGAAGTATTTTCTGGTTCAGCAACATCAGTTCAGATTAGTGGGCTTACTCCAATGACTCAATACTCTTTTACAATTATTCCTTATGCTTATGATGGA
>CAZYEM010000077.1:2362-15570 GCA_964646395.1 uncultured Bacteroides sp. | reverse complement strand
TTTTCCCTTCATTCATTCTTTGGTATTATATTTTTATAAATAATTGCTTCAAAAGGAGATAGTGTTATTTCTCTGTCATTAACAAATGTATTAGATACAGGATGTGTAGAGAACAAAATTTCCAGTTCATTTCGCTTATATAGCTTTACTTTTTCAGGGTTTGGAGTAAAATTTACAACAACAATAAAAGTTGTGTCTTCAAAAGATCTGCTATATGCCATAATTCCTTTTTTTCCTCTTTTCAAGCTTTTAAAGTCCCCTTTTTGCAATGCCTGATTACTTTTTCTGAGATTAATAAGTGTATGATAAACAAAATATATTGAATTATTATCATTTTGTTCATTATCAACATTTATATTATTATAATTAGCATTTACAGGCAGCCATGGTTTTGCGGTTGAAAAGCCTGCATATTTATCAGAATTCCATTGCATTGGAGTTCTGGCACCATCCCTGCCATTATAAAATGGCCAAAATTGCTTACCCAAAGGATCTTTAATATCGCTGTAATTTATTACTGAATTTTTCATTCCGATTTCTTCACCATAATATATAAATGGTGTTCCTTTTAAAGTAAGGAGTAAAACAGCTTCAATCTTTGCTTTTTCTGTTTGATTACTCCGAAAAGGGTTTCTGTTGATGTTTCTCTTTAAATCATGATTAGATAATACATTGCATGGCCATGCATTGGCAGGAATACCTGAAAGTGATTTTTCGATACAATTAAAGTAATTCTTTGCCTTCCATTTCTGAAACATGAGTGAAAAATCAAACGCAAGATGAATTCCTTTTTCGTCATCAGTCAAATAACTTGCTGATAATTTTGAATCGCCTGGTGGCATTACATATATTTCACCAATAAGAACTTTATCCTGATATTTATCAATTAATTTTCTAAGTTTTTCAACAATTTTGTACGATTTAGATCTGTTGCGGGAATATTTATGTTTCTGTAAAAATGGAAAGTTTAAAACAAATGGATTGTTTCTGTATTTTTTGTCTTTTACAATCATATTTATAACATCCAACCTAAAACCATCCACTCCTAAATTGAGCCAGAATTTTATTTCTTTAAAAAAAGCTTTTGCCAACTCTTTATTTCTCCAGTTCAAATCGGGTTGTTCCTTAAAAAATGAATGCAGATAATATTCTTCTGTTTTTTTATCAAATTGCCATGCACTTTTCCCAAATGACGATTTCCAATTATTGGGCTTTTTGTTTTTTTCTCCTTTTTGCCAGATGTACCAGTCTCTTTTAATATTATCTGTGGATGATCTTGATTCAATAAACCATGGATGCTGATCTGAAGTATGATTCATTATCATATCCATTATAACTTTAATGTTTTTTGAATGTGCAGTTTCTAACAGATTTTTAAAATCATCCAAATTTCCATAATCAGTATCAATAGCTTTATAATCTATAACATCGTAACCAAAATCAACTTTTGGTGATTGGTATATTGGAGAAAGCCATATAGCATCAATCCCCAGATTTACCAAATAATCAAGTTTTTCTATAATACCATTAATGTCACCAATTCCATCATTGTTTGAATCGTTGAAACTTCTGGGGTAAATATGATAGATTACACCATGTTTCCACCAAACCCAATTATTTGCTTCCTTTTGTTTCAATTTATAATTTAATTAAAGTTCTACTTCTTTCAAAAATTGTTCAAGTATAACGGATTTATTATATTTTATGGATCGTTCAATAGCTGCTTTTTTAAATGAAACAGGAGAATTATCAGCACTAAAGTAATAAATAATTTTTTCAGCCATTTCTTTTGCATCAGAAACAAGAAATCCGTTAATATTATCTTCAATAATATCTTTCGGACCTTTATCATTATAAGCAATAACAGGCAAACCGCAACTTAAGGACTCCAATACCACACAGCTGAAAGTATCGAATTTAGATGGCAGTATCAATATATCGGCAGCAGAATATATTTCAGGTAATTTTTCATGATCTATCCAACCCATAAAAATGGCTTCGGGCAGTACTTCTTTTAGTTCTTTTTCAGCAGGTCCCATACCAGCAATAACTAATTTTAAATCAGGAATAGCAGCTTTAACTTTTTTATAAATTTCAGGTAATTCAAATACTCCCTTTTCTTTACTCAGTCTTCCGGCAAATAATAAAACGGGTTCATTAGTTAAATTAAATTGCATTGCTTTTGACGTTTTTTTAGGCTTAAAGTTATCGTCAACCCAATGAGCCGTTAAAAATACGTTGGAAGCATCAAATCCCATCTGTGGGCTGATTAACCATTTTTGCTGATCGGTATTTAATACAAATAAGCGGTCGAATGCATTGTAATATATCCTTAGTAATCTTCTGAAACGGTTAATATTATTGTGATCAATATTTAAAACCTTTCTGGCAAACATTATCCAATCAGTATGTATATAAAAATAAGCTTTAACCGAATAAGCATGTTTTAGATATATTGCAGCTAAACCCATTAATCCTTCGGTAGAACATATCAGTCTGTCGTATTCATTTTCATGAAATAGTTTGTGAATTTCCAGATAATTAGGAACTCTTATCGTTTGCTCTTTATACATTGGTAATTGGAACTCTGCCAATGGTTTGATAACAATCAGATGATCGTCTGATTTTAGATTATTGCTGCAAACTAAAATATCAATAGGCAGATTTCTTGCTTTAATTTCCTGATGCATCGATTGCAAAACCATTGAAACCCCATTGTTATCTTCGTAAGTATCAGTTAACCATAACATTCTTTTTGGATGTTGTAAGGCTCCCATTTCTTCGGAGAAAGTTTTAAGTAATGGGCGAACATTATAAAGTACTCTTGAGCTTGTATAGTTTGCGGCCAGTATTAATGCAGATGCCAGAAAAGGAAAAGATAAACCGTCAAGAAATTCCGACAAATTAGGATTGCTCATCCTTTTGGTTTTGTTTTTGCTGAAATATTTTTTATCAGTTTCAAAATACGATCTGAATTCACTGGGAATTTCGAACTTATCAATAAGATTATTAAGGTCAAAATCTTTAAAAGAACCTTCAATATTGATTTTATCTATCTTTTTAATCAGCCTATCAAAAAGCAATACATTTAATTTGTCGCTTATTGAAAAAACAGATTTTTTATAAATTTCTACAACATTTTCAGGATTATTTTTTGTTGTTTGTGCTATGCTTAATGCTTCTTTAAAAATTGGTTTGTAAACCTTAGGTACTAATACTTTTTTAGTTATAGAAGGTGTTTTTCCCTGAAAACAATTATGAAATGTTTCAATAAAATTCATGGTTATCTTATGTCTCCTTAATTCAGCAAAACCATTAGAAACCATTAATGCAATCAACTTTTCCTGTGTATTTCCTTTGTGAAGCAATATTCTTAATAAACCGGGATCTTTTCTGTTAAGTGCTATCTGAAAAACATAATCGAGAAAAGCAACTGTAAGTTTTTCGCTATTGTGATGAGAGCCAAAAGGAGCCATATTCCCTTCACTGATTGCTCTTAAAGCTAATTCCGAAGGTTTGTGAATTTTTAGTTGATCAGTCAATTGGGGTATATACAACAGGGTTCCGGTTAAGCCAGCAAAAAACCCCATGTGACTGTCGGAACCTCCCGACATACTTTTTTTGTAGGGATCTTTACAAAATCGGTTTATCTCTAAATCTGTTTCCAACGAAAGCTGATCAATTTTTTCAGGTGTTAGGCTTTCAATCCATGTTTTTACCAGCATGTTTTGCCAGGTATCTCTTTGACCGTTTAAAACTTCAAACCGTTCAAAAACGAGAGCCATTTTTTTAAAAAACCTCAAAGTTGGAATTCCTTTAGCATTATAATGATATAAAGGATGAGCCCAAATTGTTGGAATGTCATTCTCTAAAGCATAATCCTGAAATGCATAAACATTACTCCTTAGTTTATTTAAATTTTTTTCTTGATGAGGATTAAAACCATAAGTTAAAACATGAATTCCAATTCCAAAATCAGGAACAGTACAACTAAATTCTGCAGCTGTAAGAATATCAAATCCTTTATCCTGCATTTTGTAACATGAACGAGCATTGTTATGATTTGTAATAGTAAATGCAGTACAATTATTCCGTACAAGGGTTTTATATAAAACTTCTGATTCTATCCAGGTTTCAGGAAGATTAAGTATTCTTCCCAGTAATTCATCAGGAACATCGCTATTATAATCATGACAATGTAAATCCATTCTTAAAACATCATCAATAGGAAATTTTGATGTTTGTAATGTTTGAAACTGATTGAGTTCATTGATTAATTTTTTTTGGAATGATAGTTTTTCTGTTCTTATAATATTCATATAATGGTTTTTAGATGAGTGTTTTTTGAATTATAAAAATAGCAGTTATAACAATGATATAAATAAGTTAAAATCATGGTTTAATAAGTTTTATATTTACGGTTATTATTAATCTGATCGTAAATAGAATCTCTCTGCAATAATACAAAACTATATATATTACCCGTTTTTAATCTAATTGATAGTGAATCATAAGAAATAGGAATTATTCCTAAAAATTTTGTCCATGATTTATCTAATGATAAAATATCCGTTAGGGGAAAAGCAACCAAACCATTTGTAATATTTATATTGTGGGCTTCAAATATAATACGCTCATTTGTAAGATAAAAAATCCCGGTAATAGTATTAATGCCATTATGCAACTCTGCCGGACTTTTTATTATGATTTTTTCATTTTGAGTTAATTGAAATTTCATTTTGATTATTTTTTAAATACAATTAATTGAAAATAATTATTTAATGCAAATATATAAATACATCTTTAGGTTTATATTAATTTAATATTAATTTATACCGAACATCTTAAAGATACTTCTTTATTGCTTAATTTTAATTTAATAATTCATAATTTTCAGTCTTTTTATATCTTCAAAAAATATTTTTTCAAAACTTTTTAAATACTGATTTTTTAAATATTGCTAAAGTATTTAAATTTAATTTTATGATTATAAGAGCTTTGAGTTTATTAAAACGACTTAACAATTTCTTAATGTTAACTTAATCCATACTTAACACCATGAGTTGTATTCCTATTTAATTTTGCTGCATCAAAAACAAAGACAAACAAATCAAAAAAAAATGAAAAAAGTTTATTTAGTAATTTTAGTATTAAGCTTTATTGCGATAAATGCAAAAGCTCAAAGTGTTGAAGATTCTCTCAGAGAGCAAATAAGCGAAATGAAAGATCGAATTAATGGGATCGATGAACGCTTAATGACTTCTGAAAGTGATTTGTCGAAACTGACAAAAATCAAATTTTCAGGATATATTCAGGCTCAGTTTGATAGATTTGAAAACAGGGCAGTTCAGCCAAATAATTACTTTTCATTAAGAAGAGTAAGATTAAAAGCTACCTATGAAGCTGCTGATGGTATTAAATTTGTAGTTCAGCCTGATTTTTCACCGAGTGGAGTTACGCTTAAAGATGCTTATGTTGTATTAAACGATCATTTTATTAAAAGTGGATTTTTTTATAAAACATTCAGCTTGACTATGGGTAAATTTAATAGGTTGAATTATGAAGTTGAATACTCATCAAGTCAACGCGAACTACCTGAACGTTCTACAATTATCAGAGCTATTTATCCTGGCGAACGTGCTATTGGATTTAAACTGGAAGCCAATCCGGAAAGTATTCCTTTGAAATTACAGTTAGCTTTATTTAATGGTAATGATGGTGGATTTAATCAATTTTCCGATACTACAGGCAAAACTTCAGGTAACGTTATAGAAAATAAAGATTTTGATAATTTTAAAGATATAATGGCAAGAGCCACTTATTCTTTTAAATTAGGAAGTTTTGGTGGCCTCGATTTTGGAGCCCATGCATATTTCGGCTCTTTAAAATCAAGTACAAATGCAACTTTAAGAGGAGATTATACAACTATTGATTCTTCCAAAATTGGAGATGCTGTTCAAAGAAACTGGTTTGGTGCTGAATTTCAATTATTTGCTGATGTCTTAGGTGGTATGTCTTTAAAAGGGGAATATATTACCGGCAAAAATGCCATGTTAGGTGGAAATAAATTTGCAAATGGAAGTCTTTTACCTAACTTCCAAAACAATTTTGCTGGTTACTATGTTTATTTTATTAAAAATATCGGCAAGAAAAATCAGTTTGCTTTCCGCTACGATTATTATGATCCAAATACTGATATTACTGGTACTGATATTAAAGTAATAAAATACAGTGGTGATGCAACAAAAAAAATTGGTAAATTAACAAGCAGTAAAGCAGATTTAGCATATACTACTTTCACATTTGCCTGGCATTACTATTTTGATGATAATATAAGGGTATCATTGGCTTATGCAATTGTTCAAAATGAAAAAGTTGCTTTAAAAACAGATGGTACAGGTAATTTAACTGAAACATATACAAATCCGGATGGAAGTGTTGGAACAAATGATTACAGTAAAATATTTAATCAAAATCAATTAACCCTCAGATTACAGGCAAAATTCTAATTAATAAATTAAAACAGACATAATAATTAACAAAATAAAATAATCAAAATGAAAAATTTAAAAATGAAAAAGATTGTAGCATCAATAGCAATAATAGCTATCGCAATTGTAAGCTTTGCATTTATTAATCAGGACAGAATAACAGTAAAAGGTTCTGATACAATGGTAATTTTGGCTCAAAAATGGGCAGAAGCTTATATGAAAAAAAATCCGGGTGCTTCCATACAAGTAACAGGTGGAGGTTCGGGTACTGGAATTTCAGCATTAATTAATGGTTCAACTGATATATGTAATGCAAGCCGTAAAATGAAACAAACTGAAATCGATAAACTAAAGGCACGTTATAATACATTAGGTGTTGAAGTTCCTTGTGCTAAAGATGGTATTACTATATATTTGCATCCATCAAATAAAGTAAAAGTTCTTAGTTTAAAACAATTAAGTGATATTTTTGCAGGAAGAGTTAAAAACTGGAAAGAAGTTGGTGGTGCTAATGCAGATATCAGGCTTTATGGTAGAGAAAACAGTTCAGGAACCTATGTCTTTTTTAAAGATCATGTAGTAAAAGCAGATTATGCTCCAAACTGTCAAACCCTGCCAGGAACTGCAGCCGTTGTAAATGCTGTAAAGAAAGATGTAAATGCAATTGGATACGGTGGCGCTGCTTATTCAACCGGAATTGAGATTTGTAAAGTAAAAAAGGATGATAAAAGTATTGCTTATGAAGCAAATGCTGAAACTATTAAGAAAAACCAATATCCTATTACCCGTTACTTATATTTATATTTAAGAAACAAACCTACTGGTGCAATTAAAACCTATATTGATTGGATTCTAAGTCCTGAAGGTCAAAGTTTGGTAACTGAAATGGGTTATTTCCCTGTTCGTTAATAAATTTTATGATTTATAACATATTTTTACACAAAGTGAGTTGTTTTCAATTCACTTTGTGTTATTTTTGTAAAATTATATATTTAATAGCTTTTCAAGCTTATGATAAACTTAAAAAACAGAGTTAAAAAAATATCGGGTCTGTTTAAAAACACTAAGCCCAATATAAATGATAAAATTGATATTACTCACAAGCGATTCAGATGGTCTGATTTTATTGCTGAAAAAATTATCAAATCTGTTGCTTTTCTGTCTATTACAATAATTGTATTGATTTTTGTTTTTGTTTTCAGAGAATCATTTCCAATTTTTAATATTGGAGTTAAGGAAAAACCAAAAACCGAACAAACTTCAGAGAAACAGGAACAATACGGTGTAGAAACTTCAGAACCTGAACAACAGGAACAATACGGAGTAGAAACTACCGAACCTGTTAAACAAGAACAGTATGGAGTAGAGACCGCTGATGAACCTGAACAACAGGAACAATACGGTGTGCAAACAGATCAGGATACAATGATGGGGGAAAGTTTTACTCCTCATGAAGCAACAGAAAGCGGATCAAGTTCACATAGCAATAATCAGGCAGTAAGAACTTTACCTACAAAAGTATGGCAACCGGTTTCAGATCATCCTCGATATGGATTATTGCCACTTTTAATCGGTACAATAAAAATTACAATAATTTCATTATTGTTTGCTGGTCCATTGGCTATATTAGCAGCTTTATACACAGCTGTTTTTGCATCAAAAAGAATGAAGGAGCTGATAAAACCAACAATAGAAATGCTGGCAGGTTTTCCTTCGGTAGTTATTGGTTTTTTTGCCTTAATGGTTATGGCGACATTTATGCAGGATTTATTTGGTTATGACATAAGGCTTAATTCTTTTGTGGGTGGAATTGCTATGGGATTGGCTGCAATTCCCATTATTTTCACTATTACAGAAGATGCTTTAACCGCAGTTCCAAAAACCTATTATGAAGCCAGTCTGGCTTTAGGTGCTTCTAAATGGCAAACTGCTTTTTTTGTGATACTTCCAGCAGCTACACCTGGTATTTTTGCAGCTATTTTGTTAGGTATAGGCAGGGTTTTTGGTGAAACTATGATAGCTCTGATGGCAACAGGTAATGCTGCAATGATGGGTTTAAATCCTTTCGAATCTGTAAGAACATTAGCTGCAACTATTGGTGCTGAAATGGCTGAAGTAGTATTTGGAGATACACATTATAATGTACTTTTCTTAATTGGTTCTATGCTATTTATATTCACTTTTGCAATTAATGCTATTGCTGAGTTTTGGGTTAAAGGAAAATTAATGAAAAAAATTCAAGGGAAATGATATTACAAAAATTTAAACAGGATGCCAAAGGATTTATCTTTGAAGGTATAACCCTTTTGTCGGCACTTATTATTATAGCCATACTGGTGGTAATGCTGGTGGTAATTGTAATTGGTGGAAAAGATATGTTTACCTGGGAATTTCTTACTACTTTTCCAACTGATGGTATGACAAAAGGAGGCATTTTTCCTGCCATTTTTGGTACTGCAATGCTGGTTATTATAATGTCAATTGCAGCTGTTCCGTTTGGAACTATTACTGCAATTTATTTAACTGAATATGCAAAAGAAAATTCATTTATTGCCAGAAGTATCCGATTTGCTGTTAGAACTTTAGCTGTTATTCCTTCAATAATTTACGGATTGTTTGGGTTAGGTTTCTTTATCAAATTTGTTGGCACCGGAATGGATACTGTTTTTACCGGTGGACAGTTAAAATGGGGACAACCCAATATTTTATGGGCAAGTTTAACCATGGCTTTGCTTACTTTGCCGGTTGTTATTGTATCTGTTGAAGAAGCATTAAAAACCATACCACGCGATTTAAGAGAAGCCAGTCTGGCTTTGGGTGCTACCAAATGGCAAACTATACGTAAAGTAGTATTACCTGGATCTATGTCGGGAATAATGACCGGAACCATTTTAGCTGTTAGCAGAGGGGCAGGGGAGGTTGCACCCATACTTTTTACAGGTGCTGCTTACTATCTGGCAACTTTGCCGGGTTCATTGAGCGACCAGTTTATGGTGTTGGGTTATCATATCTATATTATGGCAACCCAATCAGCAAATGTTGATCAAACCTTACCTATTCAGTTCGGTACAACTTTGGTGTTGTTATTATTGACATTTTCCCTTAATTTTGTTGCAATTATTTTAAGATACAGAATCAGAAAAAGACGTATCGCTTAAAAAAAATATTAATAATGAAGAATATAAAAATTCATACAGAAAATATGTATTTGCATTATGGAAGCAAAATGGCATTAAATAATGTTTCCATTGAAATACCCGAAAATAAAGTTACTGCACTTATAGGACCCTCGGGATGTGGAAAATCTACTTTCCTGAGAAGTTTAAACAGAATGAATGATTTAATTGATACTGTTAAAATTGAAGGAAATATATTGATTGATGGTATCAATATCTATGATAAGAATATTGATGTGGTAAATCTACGTAAAAAAGTAGGGATGGTTTTTCAGAAATCAAATCCATTCGCCAAATCTATTTATGAAAATGTAGCTTATGGCTCACGTATAAACGGTATAAATAATAAAAATGAATTAAATGAAATTGTTGAAAATTCATTGCAAAATGCTGCCATCTGGAATGAAGTTAAAGACCGTTTACATGATTCTGCATTGGGATTATCGGGCGGTCAGCAACAACGATTATGCATAGCTCGTACACTGGCAGTTAATCCGGAAGTAATTCTGATGGACGAGCCTGCAAGTGCTTTAGACCCAATTTCAACTTCAAAAATTGAAGAATTAATACATTCCTTAAAGGAAAAATTTACCATTGTTATTGTAACTCATAATATGCAACAAGCAGCAAGAGTGAGTGATGAAACTGCTTTTTTCTATTTAGGTGAACTAATAGAATACGGTAAAACAAAAAAAATATTTACTAATCCAGACAAAAAGCAAACCGAAGATTATATTTCCGGAAGATTTGGTTAATTTTGTTGCAATATTTATTAATATGACAGAAATGGAAAAATACAGAATATTTGACAATGAACTTGAAAAACTTATTGAGAGAGTATTGAAAATGAGCAATTTGGTTCATGAGCAAGTTGCTAATGCAATTCTTGCCTTAAATAATTGTGATATTGAACTGGCAAATCATGTTATCGAAAATGATCATAAAGTTGATAAACTGGATGTGAAAATAGATAAACTTTGCCAGAAAATATTTGCTTTGCAACAGCCTGTTGCAACTGATTTGAGATATATTATTTCTTCTTTGAAAATCAATAATGACCTTGAACGTATTGGTGATCATGCGGTTAATATTGCAAAAAGAATTGATTCTTTATGTGATTATACCAATTTTTCTATTGAATTAGGCGTTACAGATGTTGCTAATCAAATAGTAATGCTTACTAAAGATGTTGATCAGTTAATTAAAACTCAGCAACCAATTCTTGCAAGCGATATATTTAAGAATGCCAGAATTATTAAAGATAGTTGCCATTCAATTTCAGAAAAGATTATTGAAGAAATGATGCAACAGAAAGAGGTTATTGTAATTGCAACCAATATTATGATTATTGTAAATCTGTTGGAACGCATTGCAGCTTATTCAACCAATATTGCAGAATCTATTCTTTTTGTAATAGATGGCAAAATTGTAAAGCATAAAAAGAAAATTGAAGAATAATAGTTTAAATATATACTAAAATCCACATTTATTTTATTAGTATATTATTAATAAATACTTGCGAATTAATGTCTTCATTATAATGATTTATAATAATCCATGATATTAGCGGACAAATAATTTAAATTGTGGATAGGAGACACTTCCTTATTTTATAGGAATAATTTTCCCTCATCCGGATGAGTTTAAAACAATTTAAATTCATCCGGATGAATAATTTTGCTGATCTGAAATATCAGGATACCGGGATTAATATTGTTTTTGGTATTATAACAAATTCCTAATAGTCTTTTTTTTTAATTGTCTGATTTATAATTTGTACTATTCTAATCCATAGTTGTTAATAAAGTATATTATGTATTGTTTTTCCAATAAATTTCTGAAACTACTTGAACATAGTCGAAAAACTTAGCTAAATAAGATTTTTTAAGATAATTATAATGTAAAATTTTGTAGGTTTGCATTATAAAAAAATATAAGTGAAAAAAATATATCTATTAGTTATTAAGCTTTATTTGGGTCCATTGGTAATGACCTTTTTCATTGCCTTATTTATCCTTTTGATGCAGTTTCTTTGGAAATATATTGATGATTTTGTTGGTAAAGGATTGGAATGGTATATTATAGCTCAATTAATGTTTTATGCTTCCGCTACATTTGTTCCATTGGCATTACCATTGGCAATTTTGCTGTCTTCACTTATGACATTTGGAAATTTGGGTGAGAAATACGAATTAACAGCCATTAAAGCTGCTGGTATTTCACTGCGGTCTATTATGAAACCATTAATAATAATGTCAGTCATAATTAGTGGTATAGCATTTTATTTTTCAAATAATGTTATGCCTTATGCAAATTTAAAATTCAAGTCTTTACTATATGATGTTCAATCGAAAAAACCAACTGTAAATATTCAGGAAGGTGTTTTTTACAATGGAATTGATGGTTATATCATTAAAATCGGGAAGAAAGAAAGTGATGGGAAAACATTACATAATGTAATGATTTACAATCATACCAAAAGAGCAGGAAATACTAACTTAACGCTTGCCAAATCGGGAAAGATGGAACTGACTTCTGATAATCGGTTTTTGTTTTTTACTTTATATGATGGTTTTAATTATGATGAAGATTTAACTTCGGCAGAAAAAATGCAAAGCAGACCAATGACCCGTACTGCTTTTACTGAACAATTCCGTAGGTTCGACTTATCAGCATTTGCTTTCTCAAAAACAAATGAAGAGCTTTTCAAAAACCATTTTCAAATGCTTAATTTAAATCAACTTATTAACGCTGAAGATACATTGATTCAAGAATTGAATACAAAGAAAAATGATTTTTTTAAAATGTTTAAAAATAGATTTTATGGTCTTTCAATTCATTATGATACTACTCTAAAAGTTAATAAAGATACTTTTCCAAAATTCAGGACTAATTTTTTATTAAATTTTCCAAAAGCAGAACGATCAAAAATTATTGATAATATTCTCCCTTCCCTTCAAAGTGTTAAATCTGATATAGATTATTGGAAAATAGATTTTGATGAAAGAGAAGAATATATTAGAAGATATGATATAGAATGGCATAGAAAATTTACATTATCATTCGCTTGCTTAATTTTGTTTTTTATTGGTGCACCATTAGGAGCGATTATCAGAAAAGGAGGATTTGGATTACCGGTTGTAATGTCAGTTTTGTTTTTTGTTATTTTTCATATACTTTCCATGATAGGTGAAAAATCATCCCGTGAAGGTGTTTTTGAAGCTTTTCAGGGAATGTGGTTATCTTCTCTTATATATTTACCTTTAGGGATAATCCTTACTTTTAAGGCAACCACTGATTCTCCGGTTTTTGATGGTGATGCATGGAAACGTTTTTTGAAAAAATATTTTGTCAGAAATAAAAAATGAAAATACTTCAAATCTGCAACAAACCTCCATTTCCACCACTTGAAGGTGGCTCTATTGCAATGAATAATATTACAATGGGTTTGATTAATGCTGGTATTGATGTTAAAGTTTTGGCAATTAGTAGTTTCAAAAATAAAATAAATCATAATGATTTACCCGATTGGTATATTAAA
>CAZYEM010000077.1:0-2352 GCA_964646395.1 uncultured Bacteroides sp. | reverse complement strand
CCCCTCTCGGGCAGGATCAGTGCTAGGCGTTTGTATGTCCAAAACCCACTCTCAGAAGGGGCACATTCTGAGGAGCTAGACAGCCCACCAGGAGTAGGCTTTGCCTTGGAAGCCCCATGAGAGGAGAAAGCCCTTTTCATGCTTTTCTTAATTTGTTTTCTGATAAATCCTATCATGTTCAACGCTTTGTTTCAATGGATTTTTCAACAAAAATTAAAGAAATCTTATCAGATGGAAATTATGATATTGTTCAATTAGAGACTTTATTTCTTGCTCCCTATATCGAAATTATCAGAAAATATTCTGATGCTAAAATAGTTTTAAGAGCTCATAATATTGAGCATTTAATTTGGGACAGAGTTGCTTCTGAAACTAAAAATCCTTTCAAGAAATTCTATGTAAAGCATTTGGCTAAAACATTGAAATCTTATGAATTAAATGCAATAAATAAATTTGATGGTTTGGCTGCGATTACAAAACAGGATGCAGGATTTTTTTTAAGCAATGCTGCTTTTTTACCAATCATCGACTTACCATTTGGTATAGATACTGAAAAATATATTTATAAGTTTGAACAGGATAATACTGACCTTTTTCATATTGGAGCCATGAATTGGATTCCTAATCAGGAAGGTGTAAAATGGTTTTTGCAACATGTATGGCAATTGGTTATTAACGAATTACCTGAGCTTAATTTCTACCTTGCCGGAAGAACAATGCCTAACTGGTTGCTTAAATCAAAATTTGCTAATGTTCATGTAATTGGAGAAGTTGAAAATGCCATTTCTTTTATTCAATCTAAAGGTATTATGATTGTACCTTTGTTTTCGGGAAGTGGAATACGAATAAAAATAATTGAAGCAATGGCATTAGGTAAAGTTGTGATAACTACTACGATAGGTGCTGAAGGCTTAGGCTGTACAAATAAGGAAAATATTTTGATTGCAGATAATGCAACTGAATATAAACATGCAATAATTGAAGCTGTTTCTGATGGGAATTTAAGAAAGAAAATAGCTGAAAATGCCAGATTTCTAATTGTAAATGAGCATGAAAATAAGGTTATTATTAATAATCTGATCTCTTTTTATAAGCAATTAATCAATAAATAAGTTATGAAGCTATTTGTATTATTATCAAGAGTTCCTTATCCTTTAGACAAAGGTGATAAATTAAGAGCTTTTAATTTTATCAAGTATTTATCTATATATCACGATATTTATCTTTTTTGTATTAATGAAAATAAATATTCAGAAACTGCCTTAAAAGAAATACAGCCTTATTGTAAGCGAATAAAAATCGTAAATTTAAGTAAATTTCAAATTCTGATAAGTTTGTTTAAAGCATTTTTCAGTAAATTGCCTTTTCAGGTTGCCTATTTTACAAATCAAAAAATCCAACTTGAAATTGATAGCTATATTGCTGAAATCCAACCTGAACATATTTTCTGTCAATTAGTAAGAATGGCAGAATATGTAAAGAATAAAAATATTTCAAAAACAATTGATTATCAGGATGTTTTTTCTTTTGGTATAAAGCGAAGAATTCAGATTTCAAAATTTTACATGAAACCTCTTTTAAATGAAGAATATAGGAGATTGGTTGCTTATGAAAATGAAGTATTTGAGCTATTTACTAACAAATTAATTATTTCCAACACGGATAGAGATTTAATTACTCATTTACAGAGAAGTAAAATTGAAATTATTCCCAATGGTGTTGATTTTAATTACTATAAACCGATAGCATGTGAAAAGGAATATGATATTGTCTTTACCGGAAATATGAGTTATCCACCGAATGTAGATGCAGCTCAGTTCTTAATAAATGAGATTTTACCTTTAGTTAAAAAGAGAATTTCAGATGTTAAAGTCCAAATTGCCGGAGCTAATCCAAGTATAATGGTTCGTCAGCTAAATTCTTCAAATGTTACAGTTACTGGTTGGGTTGATGATTTGCGTAATTGTTATGCAAATTCAAGGGTTTTTGTTGCTCCAATGCGAATTGGTACCGGTTTGCAAAATAAGCTTTTAGAAGCTATGGCAATGGGAATTCCATGTGTTAGTACGGTCTTATGTAATAGTGCATTGCATGCTAAATGTGATGAAGAGATTTTATTGGGTGATACGGCTGATGAAATAGCAGATTGTATTGTTAAGTTATTATTATATAGTAAATTGAGAGAAGATATAAGTAATAATGCATTGGCATTTGTGAAAAATAATTTTAATTGGGAAATTAATATAAAACAATTGAATAATCTGATAACTTAAATAAAGGTAAATAAAGTAAATTTTTTTTGAAAAAATCAGATGAAATCTGTATAAATACATCAGATTTTTCTGTCAGATT